>JAJYKN010000107.1 GCA_021788515.1 Nitrospirota bacterium
CCACAAGCGGAACGTGCTCACCCATTGCGGCGACCTGTGGTATCGCGCGTTCGAGGAAATGGGATCGAAGGAGTATCCGGAGCTCAAACGCGACTATAACCACATCGATGCGGCGAACATGTGGTTCGTGAAAAACCCCGAATGGTTCGACGTGGCGGTCACGGAAAACCTGTTCGGCGACATCATAACCGACCTGGGCGCCATGATCCAGGGCGGCCTCGGCGTGGCATCGGGCGGGAACATCAATCCCACTGGTGTTTCGATGTTCGAGCCCATGGGCGGCAGCGCGCCGAAGTATGCCGGCCAGAACGTTATCAATCCCATGGCGGCGATAGGCGCGGCCATGATGATGCTCGACTCGCTCGGGGAAACAAAGTCCGCCCAGGCTGTCGAGAACGCCATGATCGCGACCATGAAGAAGATGAAGAGCCAGGCCGCAGGCAAGATGGGCATGTCCACGACTGAAGTGGGGGACATGGTGGCGGCGGGCATATAAGGCATTCGAGAAATCCCCCTCAATCCCCTTTTTTTAAAGGGGGAGGTTGAAAAGATGCTGCGATACAATAAGGATAATAAGCTGTTTTCGCAGCAGCTTCGGAAGAACATGACCGATGCGGAACGTCGGTTATGGTCCCGCATCCGGGGCAAGCAGCTGAACGGTCATCAGTTCTACAGGCAGAAGCCGATAGGAGAGTATATCGTTGATTTCTATTGTGCCGAGGCTAAACTGGTCATAGAGCTTGATGGCGGGCAGCATTATAGCGAAGAGGGCATGGAAATGGATAAGATCAGAGATGGTTATTTGCAAGGTTTAGGTTTGCAGGTACTCAGGTTCTCTAATCGAGATGTACTTGCGCAAACAGATTCTGTTCTGGAAAAGATAATGTCTTGTATCCCCCTTTGAAAAAGGGGGAAAGAGGGGGATTTGAATTTACAGAAAATCTCCCCTAACTCCTCTTTTCCAAAGAGGGGAACGAAGACCGGGAATTACATCCATTTTCGGGAGACGATTCCATGGAGAGCCTAGAAGAGTTTGTGAATAGATTGGTAAAAGATATTCATTGTTTTTATCATACCAACAGGTCTGGTAAAGTTTATAGCTTAAAAAAGTACGATTCTAATCAACATGGTAAAATGGGTGTTTTTGCGTGGGGTCTCGAACTAAAAAAAAAGACAAGTTTGAGATCGCCACCTACAAGCATTTAGGTGATGAAGTTGGAGTAAGTAATCTCGCAGACGATATTAAGAAGGGCATGCATTATATATCCAAAAAAGAAGACAAGAATGAAAAAGGTACAGGACTTGTTTTTTATGTTGAAAAGGACAGTAATAATAACGATTTCCGAAAAGCTGTGCGGGCGCTCTCGAAAATTATGTCAAGAAAGTAATTTATCTTTTCAATAGGAGCAATGTAATGATTCGGACAGGTTTTATCGGTTGGCGCGGCATGGTGGGCTCGGTGCTTATGGGCCGCATGAACGAGGAAAAGGATTTTAATTTCGTCGACCCGGTGTTCTTCACCACGTCGAACGTGGGCGGCAAGGGGCCGAGCATCGGCAAAGATGTTCCGGCGCTCAAGGACGCGAAGAACGTCAATGAGCTGAAAGCGATGGAGGCCATTATCTCCTGCCAGGGCGGAGACTACACTTCTGAGATCTATCCCAAGCTGCGCGAAGCCGGGTGGAAGGGGTATTGGATCGATGCGGCGTCTACGCTTCGCATGACAAACGACTCGATCATTATCCTCGATCCGGTAAACCTGAATGTCATTAAGAACGGCATGGCAAAGGGGATCAAGAATTACATCGGCGGAAACTGCACGGTGTCCCTGATGCTCATGGCTTTGGGCGGGCTCTACGAGCGCGGTCTGGTTGAATGGATGAGCGCCATGACCTACCAGGCTGCCTCGGGCGCGGGGGCTAACAATATGCGCGAACTTCTGAAGCAGATGGGCTCTATTCATGGTCAGGTAAAGAGCAAACTGGACGATCCCTCCGGCGCGATCCTGGACATCGACCGGGCCGTTGCTGATCACATTCGCTCCGATTCCTATCCCAAGGAGTTCTTCGGCGTGCCGCTCGCGGGCTCTGTCATTCCCTGGATCGACAAGCAGCTCGAGAACGGTCAGAGCAAGGAAGAATGGAAGGGCCAGGCAGAGACGAACAAGATCCTGGGTCGTGAGTCGAACCCGGTCCCGATCGACGGCACCTGTGTGCGTGTCGGGGCCATGCGCTGCCACAGCCAGGCACTTACGATCAAGATGACTAAAGACGTGCCCTTGAACGAGATCACGGACATGATTGCCAAGCACAACAAGTGGGTGAAGGTGGTTCCGAACCAGCGCGAAATCACGATGAGAGAACTCACCCCTGCGGCGATCACCGGAACGCTGACCGTGCCCGTGGGGCGTCTCCGAAAGATGAACATGGGGCCGACGTTCCTGAATGCCTTCACCTGCGGCGATCAGCTCCTGTGGGGCGCGGCGGAACCGCTTCGCAGAATGCTCAGGATTGTTGTGGAAAATTAATAAAAATGCTCAAGAAAAAGAGTAAATACACCGTTGCTGTTGCGGGCGCCACAGGACTCGTGGGAAGAGAAATGATTGAAATCCTCGAGGAGAGCGACTTCACCGCTGGCGAGCTTGTGATGCTGGCATCGGAGCGGTCCGAAGGTGAGCGGGTAGCGTTCAAGGGAAAGAACGTGCTCGTTCGCAGGCTGGCCAGGGATTCGTTCAAAGACGTGGATATTGCTCTTTTTTCAGCAGGCGCCGAACGCAGTCTGGAGTTTGCTCCTGCGGCGGTAAAGTCCGGCGCAATCGTGATCGACAATTCGAGCGCTTTCCGCATGGACCCGAAGGTCCCGCTCATCGTGCCCGAAATAAACGCCCATGCCGTGGAAGGGCATAGCGGCGTAATCGCAAACCCGAACTGTTCCACCATTGCCATGGTTCTCGTGCTGAAGCCCATCCACGACAAGGCGAAGATCAAGCGCGTTGTGGTCACCACGTTCCAGTCGGTGTCCGGCACGGGCAAAAAAGGGATGGATGAGCTCGCGCAGCAAACGGTGGCGCTTTTGAACTTCAAGGATGTTGAAACGAAGGTCTACCCTCACCAGATCGCATTCAACTGTCTGCCCCATATCGATGCTTTTCTTGATAACGGGTACACGAAGGAAGAGATGAAGATGGTGAATGAAACCAGGAAAATCATGGAAGACGATTCCCTCGGGGTGACTGCAACCACGGTCCGGGTCCCCGTATTCCGCTGCCATGCCGAATCAGTGAACATCGAAACGGAGACGAAGATCTCGGCTAATGAAGTGAGGGCTGTGCTCGCGACCGCTCCCGGCATTATCGTATTCGACGACCCCAAGAAAAAAATCTATCCGCTGGCCATGGATGTGGTCGGTAAGGACGAGGTCTATGTAGGCAGGATCAGGGAAGACGAGTCCCTTCCGAACGGGATCAACCTGTGGCTGGTGTCGGACAACCTGCGAAAGGGCGCGGCGCTGAATGCGGTGCAGATCGCGGAGCTCTTGATAAAGTAAATGGGCAGAAGACCGGGAGAGTTAAAATGTGATGCAACCGGGTTTTCTGCAGAGCGTCTCCCCTATGAAGTCTAGCGTTTTTCCACTATGTATAAAATACTATCCAAAATATTCGAAAAACTGGAACGGGGCTTGAGCCCGAGGGAAAAGACCCTCATTGTTTCCCTGATGCTCATCATCTCGGTTCTCGGGATTGTGCTTGCCGTCCGGTACTATAATTACATCCAGAAAAACCCCGCGTTTTGCAACAGCTGCCATCTTATGGAAGAGGCATACACGGCATGGAAGCTTTCAGGGCACCGGAACATCGTCTGCCAGGATTGCCACCAACTCGGCCTGATCGAACAGAATCGGCTGCTGGTCAGGTTTATTTTTACCACGGACCGCAAGACGCCGGAGCCTCACGGCAACGAAACGCCGTGGAAAACGTGTACAAAGTGTCACTGGGATGAAGCTGCGCAGGGGTCGCTGACGGTCAACAAATCAATGGGCCATGCCCTCCACGTATTCACGGAGAAGCTGACCTGTAAGGATTGTCACAGCAAGAAGGTTCATTCCTTCCGTCCGAAAAAGGACGCCTGTCTTCGCTGTCATAAGGATTGGAAAATTCACGGGGTGGGGATGGAGGATATTTCCTGCATGCGGTGCCATGCGTTTTCGCCGAGGAAGCAGGAGCCGTTCATACCGGACCGGGACCGCTGTCTGTCGTGCCACCGGAAATCGTGGCGCAATGACTTTCCGGACAGGGTCCCCATGGCGCGGCTCAACTGTTACGAATGCCACAAGCCGCACGAACGCATCAAGCCGACCGATGAAGACTGCCTTCGCTGTCATACCCGTGAGGTATTGGCGCTCAAACCAGTCCACAACTCGCCCAAACACTGCAAGACCTGCCACGTGCCGCATCGATGGACGGCAAGGCGCTGAATTCCCTTCCCGATTACGCCCGTTTTTTCTTCGGTTTTTTCCTGGCGCTTTTCAAGAAGAGCTCATTCGGCTCCACTTTGTAAATACCGCACAACGTCATGAGCTTCATCAGGCTGGGGTTGGTTTCTTTGCCCGATTCGAGGCGCGAAATATAACCTTGGGTGATCCTGCCCCGGTGGTCTACAGCCCGCTCTGACGAGCGCGCAACATGGCTCATCGACATTTTGTGCTTGTTCCGTAGTTTTTTAAGCTTATCAGCAAGAGTCATAGTCATGATTTATACCCTGAATTTGCGTGAAAGTCAACAAAAAGTTGCAGTAGTATTTTATTTTGGTGTTTCATTTTGCAAACATTTGTGTTATATTCATAACCATAAATTTAGATAATATCCACCTGGGGTCTTAGACAACAGGGACCAAATATCGTGAACGGAGGAAGGCCATGTACAAAATTGAGATTCTCGAACGAAAACGTCTCGAGCGGGGGGAGAGCTACACTGAGATTGCGGATAGACTGGGAATGCATAAAGTGACTGTTTCGAGAACGCTAAAAGGCGTAACCATGAAACCGCGGACCGTAAAAATGCTGGCGGATTATCTGGGTGTTGAAATGGAGCGGATCGTACAGCTTGCCTTACTGTCAATCTGGGTAACTCTTTCATGGTCGGACTCCTTCGTTTTGGAGTTGGAAAGAGTACTGTTTGTGTAATTGCCCAGGATAGCACAGCTCGTATTCCGAGGTGGGACTGCAGCGATTCTGAAGTTTTCAGAAAAGGGTAAGGCGATAGAGCCTTGCCCTTTTTATTTTTTGAGCTCGAACAAAAAAATATGATACTATCAGCAGACAGCTTATGGAGCGAGCTTTCCGAAAGGGGAAATGGATGAAGGATTTTTTGACCGTCGCAAGCGATGCGGCGCGCGCGGCCGGATTGATGTTGCGTGAGAACATACAAGGGAAACGGGAAATTACCTACAAAGGCGATATCAATCTGGTCACCGAAATGGATATGCGCTCGGAACGCGTTGTGGTGGAGATGCTGCTTGCTTCTTTTCCGGGCCATGGAATCATCGCCGAGGAGGAGACGAAAATTCAGACAGCGTCCGGCTATCAATGGATCATCGATCCCCTGGACGGCACTACGAATTATGCTCATGGCTATCCTTGCTTCTCCGTGTCCATAGCGCTTGAACATAAAGGCGAGGTCATTGCCGGCGTGGTGTATGACCCCATGAGAGATGAGCTGTTCTCGGCTCGGAAAGGCGCGGGGGCGACCCTGAACGGCAGGGCAAATAAGGTCTCGAATACAGAC
>JAJYKN010000108.1 GCA_021788515.1 Nitrospirota bacterium
CGATCTCTGGCGGAGGCGGAACATGCCGGATCGTGACAGGGAAAACAGGCTTGACAGCAACGATGCCGAGGTGCGGCGCGAGGCGGTCCTCGACCTGGCCGGCGGCGGCAGCGACGCCCTGCCTCTGCTGCTTCGCGCAATGGGAGACGTCGACTGGCGGGTGCGGAAGACCGCCGTCGAGGCGCTTTTGTCGATCGGAGGAGAGAGCGTCATTGCCGGGCTGATCCGGGCGCTGAGCGCGCACGATAACGCCGGCGCGCGAAACTCGGCCATCGAGGCGCTGGTGCAGATGGGCGGCCGGGCAGTTGACGCCCTGCTCGGCATGGTCGCGACCCCCGATCCGGACGTGCGGAAGTTCGTCGTCGACATCCTGGGCGACATCCGGGACCGCCGCGCCGTGCCGGCCTTGATCGACCGGCTGGGAGACGGTGATGAGAACATCCGGGTGGCGTCTGCGGAGGCCCTCGGCAAGATCGGGGACCGCAGGGCCGTCGATGCGCTGCTCGCCTGCCTTGGCCGCTACAACCACGGCTGGCTCGACTATGCCGCAGCCGAGGCTCTGGGCGAGATCGGCGATGAACGGGCGCTGGGCCCGCTCCTTGGGGCGCTGGGCCGGAGCAGTCTCCGGGAGCCCGTCCTCGAAGCGCTCGGCAAGATCGGCAATGCCACAACGCTGGGTCCGCTCATCGCGAGCCTCGCCGACCCGCTCAGGATCGTTCGCGAGGTCTCGATCGTTGCGCTTGCCGCAATCTATCGGAAGAGCGAAGCAGCGGCGCGAAGAGAGATCCTTTCCGCCGTGCGGGCCGGCACGAACGAGCGGGCCGCGGATTTTCTCGAAGAAATTCTCGTCACCAGTGCGGGAGAACTGCAGCGAGCGACGATTGCCGTGCTCGGCTGGACCGGCAGGGAAAGCTCGATCAGGAAAATTCTCGACCTTCTGAAAGAAGAGCCCCTCGTCGATCCCGTAGTGCAGGCGCTCACCCACCTGGATCCGGACAAGGCCGACTTTTTGATCGGCTACCTGTCGAGCGACAACGCACTCGTTCGCAGGACCGTGGCGCAAACCCTGGGCTCCTGCCGGCCGGCCGGGGCCGAGGACGCCCTGATCAAGCTTTTGATTGATGAGAACGGCCATGTGCGGAGCACGACGGCCGATGCGCTGGGCCGGCTGCACAGCCGGAAGGCGGTTGCCGGACTGCTCGCCCTTCTCCAGGATGAATACGAAAATGTTCAGGAGTCCGCTATCCATGCCCTGGCCGCGATCGGCGACGAATCGGTGCTCGACGGCCTGCTCAGCAATTTTTCTTCCCATGAGGCTTACCTGCGCCGGAACATCGCGCACCTGCTCGGGAATTTTTCTAGTCAGCGGGCGTACGACGCCCTGGCTTTTGCACTCAAGGACGAGGAGCCGTCGGTCAGGAAAACCGTGGTCCATGCTCTCGGCAACGTGCCGGGCGGCAAGGCGGCCCGTTCCCTGCTCCTGGCCGTCACCGATGACGATCCCGAGGTCAGAATGCTGGCGGCCGAGGCCCTGGGCACGATAGATTCGCCCGAAGCGCGCGATGCGCTTATTCACCTTCTTGAAGATGCCGATCTGTGGGTGCGGGCCGCGGCGGCGCGGGGGCTGGGGAAAATTGGGGGAGAACAGGCAGGCGATGTTCTCGCGGCCTATCTCGGGACGGCGTCCGATATATTTCTCCTAGCGATCATCGAGGTCCTCGGCAAGCTCAAATACCGGAAGGCGACAGCGCCGCTGACCAAGCTGGTGGATCACGCCGACCCGGAGGTGCGCAAGACCGTGCTCACGGCGTTGTTATCCTGCGACGGGGAGGATGCCTATAAAACCGTCGCCGCGCGACTCGCGGACCCGCACTGGAGCGTCCGCAAGGCGGCGATCGAGGCCGTCAAGCAGAAAGGCATTGCGGCAGTCGAGGCGCTTCTCGCGAAGCTCGCAGAGGAAGACCCGGATAAAACGGTTCGCCAAGCGGCGAAAGAGGCCCTGGGGAGATAATGTTCGAAGAGCAGATCATTCCGCTGCCCGATGACGTCTTCAGGCTTCTCCGGGACCTTATCCACGGCTATTGCGGGATTTACTTTGACGATGGCTCCAAATTTCTGCTTGAGCGCCGGCTTTCGCGCCGGCTCGAACAGCACCGGCTGAAAAGCTTCGAGGAATACTATCACCTCCTGAAGTACGACCGGAAGCGCGAAGAAGAACTGGTCGTGCTCGTCGACAACCTCACCACGAACGAAACCTATTTCTTCCGGGAGAGCCCGCAGCTCAAGGCCTTTTCCGAGGAGATACTGCCGGAACTGCGCCGATCCATTTCAGACCGCAAGGTGCTCCGGATCTGGAGCGCCGGCTGCTCCACGGGAGAGGAACCGTACACCATCGCCATCCTCCTCCTTGAATCCGGGGACTGGTGGCGCGACTGGCAGGTTGAGATCCTGGGCAGCGACATCAACCAGCGGGTCCTGCACACGGCCCGCAAGGGCGTGTACAAGAAGAGCGCGCATCGTGCGACGAGTCCGGAGATGCTGGCCAAATACTTTGTGATGGATGAAAGGGGCGATTACCGCATCATCGACCGGGTGAAGGAACTGGTATCGTTCAGCTCCGTGAATCTGCTCGATCCCCACAAGACCAGCCTGATCAACAATATGGATATTATTTTTTGCCGCAACGTCATTATTTATTTCGACCGCGAGGCCAAAAAGAAAGTGATCGAAAGCTTTTACCAGAAGCTCCGCGAAGGCGGCTATCTGCTCCTGGGCCACTCGGAGTCTTTGATCAACCTGTCGAGTGCTTTTGTCCTCCGCACGCTTAAAAACGACATGGTCTACCAGAAACCGGTGAGGACGAAAACGGCATGAAAAAAATCAAGGCGCTCGTGGTCGATGATTCGGCCTATAACCGGCAGGTGATCACGAAAATGCTTGCGGCTGACGCGGACATCGAGGTCGTCGGCAGCGCTGTCGACGGCGTGGATGCGATCGCGAAAACGCTCCGTTTTCTGCCGGACGTGATCACGCTGGACCTTGAAATGCCGACGATGGACGGTTTCACCTTCCTGCGGTGGCTGATGAAAGAACGGCCGACGCCCGTGATCGTGCTTTCCAGCCGCTCCGACAGCCGGAGCGTTTTCCGCGCGCTCGAAGTCGGCGCCGTGGATTTCCTCGCAAAACCCGAGGCCCGCATCTCCCGGAGCATCGAGGGCGTCCAGGGCGAGCTCGTGTCCAAGGTCCGCGGAGTTTTGAACCTGAAAATGTCGCGGGTAACGGACACGGTCGCCCTTCTGTCCCGGCAGCAGGCAGCGCCGGTTCTCCGGAAAGAAAAGGAAGGACCGAAAGAACGGGGACCGATAGAGGTCGTGGCAATCGCATCATCCACCGGAGGGCCGCCTGCGCTCCAGGCGATCCTGACGGCGCTGCCGGCGGACCTCCGGGCGGGCATCGTGATTTCTCAGCACATGCCCGCGGGCTTCACCAAAAGTTTTGCGGAACGCCTGAACAAGCTCTCGTCGCTCATCGTCAGCGAAGCCGCCGCCGGCGACCGCGTGAAACCCGGTGCTGCGCTTATCGCACCCGGCGGCTTTCACCTCGTGGTGAAGCGCGATCGGAAGGGGCTCGTCACCGAGCTGGTCCCCCGCGCCCCTTCCGACAGGTATGTGCCCTCCGCCGACCGCATGATGGTGTCGGTGGCCGGGGCCTGCGGTCCCGCCGCGCTCGGGGTTGTGCTGACCGGCATGGGCAACGACGGCGCCAAAGGCGTGTCTGCCATAAAAAAAGAAAGCGGCCAATGCCTGGCTGAAAGCGAAGAAAGCGCCGTGGTCTTCGGCATGCCGCAAGAGGCCATTCGTACCGGCGCCGTGGACAAGGTCCTGACGCTGGGCGGGATGGCGCAGGAAATTCTTCTGCGATGCAATCCCGGCTAGGTCGTCGATGGGGCTCCCGCTCCTGCGACAAATTCTTTCTTGATAATTTAATTGTACTCGACTATAATTGCCGTGATCGAGGAAATTGCAGGGGCGGGACGATAGTTCGTGTCAACAGGGGCTGTTCTTGTTTGGACGAGGTCGCGTACAGAGGATCACCGGCATCCTGACAGGCTGCACCGGGAGGGGATAATGGAAAAAGAACCCGCACCAATATCAAAAAAAGTGGAAGAGTTTCTCCAGGTTTTTAAAAAAGGCGAGGAATTCACCCAGGAACTGCTGAAAGAGAACGAAAAGCTCCGGTATCGCGTCGCCCAGCTCGAGGAAGTCACCAAGTTTTCCGACCGGGAAGGAACCTATAAGGTGCACTCGATGGAAGAGCGGATCAAATTCCTCGAAGATGAGAACAGAAGCCTCATCGAACGCTACCGGGTGGTTGAGGAGGAAAACAAGGACTTCGCCAACCGGTACATCGAAGTAGAGTCCGAAAACAACAACCTCGCGAACCTCTACGTCGCGAGCTACCAATTGCACTCCACGCTGGACTTCAACGAGTCCCTAAAAATCATCCTCGAAATCGTCATGAACCTGATCGGCGCTGAAGAGTTTTCCATCATGATGCTCGACGAGAAAACGAATGAGCTCACGATCGTCGCCCAGGAAGGCATGGGACCGGAGGCGCGCGCCAGCGTCAAACTGGGCGAGGGGACCATCGGGAACGCCGCTCGGTCAGGCGAGTCCTTCTACCGCGAGGGAGACCCCACGGACCTCGTTGGCGTGGATTATCTCCACCCCCTGGTCGTCATCCCGCTCAAGATCAAAGATCACGTCATCGGCGTCATCGTCATTTACAAGCTCCTGGTCCAGAAGCAGGAGTTCTCGAACGTCGACTACGAGCTTTTCTCGATGCTTGCCGGCCACGCGGCTACGGCGCTCTTTTCCTCGAAGCTCTATTCGCAGTCGGAGCGCAAACTCACGACGATCCAGAGCTTTCTTGATCTGCTCAAGGAAAAATAAACGGAGGTTGGAACATGCCCGAGCATAACTTTCTGGTGGTTGAAGACTCCCCGACGATGCGGCAGCTGATCTCTTTTGCCCTGAAGCGCATTCCGGGGAGCAAGATCGTCGAGGCCAACGACGGCATCGATGCGCTCAAGAAGCTCTCAACCCAGAAATTCGACATCATCCTGACGGACATCAACATGCCCATCATGGACGGCCTGAAACTTGTCTCCATGGTGCGGAACGATCCGGCTCACAAGACCATCCCCATCATCATCATCACGACGGAGGGCGCGGAGGAGGACCGCAAGCGCGGCCTGGCCCTGGGCGCCAACGCCTATATTCCCAAGCCCATTCAGACCGCGGATCTTTTGACCGTGGTGAACGGGATTTTGGGGAATAAGTAATAGGGAACAAGACGCCATAAACAAAAAGGAAGGACAGGAGACGATACAGTTTCCCGTCCTTTTTTATTTTGCTCAAAGCTCAAGAGTTTCGGATTTCCGGAAGAGAGCATTCCTTAGCTCAGAAAAGACCAGGGCACCCTCTTTCCGTGAATCCCCTTGCCATTTCCTTATCGTTATTGTATTCTTGCCATGGATAAGAATAACCGCCAATACTGCCGGAGATCGATCATGGCAGTTCCTGATTTCAAGTCTTTCTTCAAGGAACGAGAGGCTGCCTATGCAGCCGGCAAGCTCTCCGCGTCTGACTGGGAGCAGGCCAAGAAACGCATCGAGAAGAAGGTCTCATGAAAATACAGATCCTGAGCGTTGCGGAGAATGATATTGAAGCAGGGTATCGATTCTACGAGTCTCAGGATCCTGGTCTCGGT
>JAJYKN010000109.1 GCA_021788515.1 Nitrospirota bacterium
AACACGACAATGCCGAACGACATGGCCGACGATACAGAATGTGGCCGGCTTCCTGAACGAGACGCTGCGGGTCAAGAAGATCAAGGATGCTTCTTTGAACGGTCTGCAGGTGCGCGCCGGCACGGGCAAGGACCTCCGAAAAGTCGGTTTCGCAGTCGATGCCTGCATATCGACCTTTGAAAAAGCAAAGAAGCTCGATGTCGACCTGCTCGTGGTGCATCACGGCATCAAGTGGAGGCCGCAGAAAGACCGCGATCTTGAGAACAGACGGGCGCTGTATCTGAAAAAAAACAACCTGACCCTCTATGCCGTTCATCTGCCGCTCGATCTGCACGAGGAATACGGGAACAATATCCAGCTGGCGCGTTTGCTCGGCCTCAAGAATGCTCGAAAATTCGGCGGATATCACGGCATAAAGATCGGTTATGCCGGGACCCTCGGCAGGACAACCAGTCTTGACGCTCTTGCCGGGACCCTGAACAAGAGCTTGCCTACGACCTGCCGCGTGTATCGCTTCGGTCCTGAACGCATTCGCGACCTGGGGATCATTTCCGGCGGAGGCGGGAGCATGCTGAAAGATGCTGTTCTCGAGAAGCTTGATTGTTTCCTGGTCGGCGAGATCGACCTCGCGGTATATAACGCGGCAAAGGAATACGGGATGAACCTCATCGTCGCAGGCCACTACGCCACGGAGACGATCGGGGTCAGGACACTGATGCCGCTCGTCGGAGAGGTGTTCGGCATTGAAACGGTTTTTATCGACGATGTGAAGAATTTGTAATATAACTGGATAATCATTACCATCTTGGAGAAAGGAGTTTCCATGAGCAAACCAGTTGTTGGAATATTGATGGGAAGCGACTCCGACCTGCCGATCATGCAGGAGGCGGCCGCGATGCTGCAGGAGTTCGGCATTGAATACGAGATGACCATTGCTTCGGCCCATCGGACCCCGAAGAAGGTGCTCGAATACAGCACGACGGCTGAGCGGCGGGGGATCAAGGTGATCATTGCCGGAGCAGGATGGGCAGCGCACCTTGCCGGGGTCATTGCGTCGCAAACCACACTGCCGGTCATCGGCGTGCCGATCGACTCTTCACCGCTGAAGGGACTCGATGCGCTGTTGGCAACGGTCCAGATGCCGGGCGGCGTGCCGGTTGCGACCATGTCGCTCGGCAAAGCCGGAGCGAAGAACGCGGGTGTCTTCGCTGCGCAGATCATTGCCACGAGCGACGTCAAGATCGCTAATCGCCTGAAAGTCTACCGCGTCGAGATGGAACGGGATGTGGAAGAGAAAGCCAAGAGGCTCATGGTGATCACTGCGGCCCAGGAAATCAAGGAGACGGCGGTGGTTGAGCCGGGGACACCGGCCGCCAAAAAGAAATCGCGCCGCAGACGATGGAAGAAGAAACCGGGTGGTTCATCGCCGGCGCAGGGGCCTACGGCGTGAAGACGGAACTCGAGTGCCTGCCCTGCTTTTTCGGCCAGGTCACGCGAACCCTGAACTATGCAGGCGTGAACGGAGACCGTGGACGCGGCATAGCGCAAAAAGCGGCGGCGATCATCGAAGAAGCGTCGCTTGACGAAGTGCCGGCGCGGACCACAACCCTCATCCATCGCCTGCTGCGAAACGAAACGGGAATCGATCCGTATCAATCGGTGAAGCAAGCCTATAACCGGATTGCGCTTGACCGGCTGCCCGAACTGAGAACGATGGCGGCCGGAACGCCTGATCGTCTCGAAGGGGCCGTCCGGGTCGCCATTGCGGGAAACGTGATCGACTTCGGGATCTACGAAAGCATCGATCTTGACCGTTCCGTGGAAGAATCGTTCCAGTTGCCGCTGCCTGACGTTGATTACCGCGCCTTTGCACAAGCGGTTTCGAGCAGCAGCCGCATTCTCTACCTCTGCGATAACGCCGGCGAGATCGTGTTCGACCGCGTCCTGCTCGAAACCCTGCGCGACCTGGGCAAGGACGTGACTGCGGTGGTGAAGGGTTCTCCCGTGATCAATGATGCCACGCTCGACGATGCGCGTGACGCGGCACTGCAAGAGTGTTCCGTTGTGATCGACAACGGCAGCGACGGCATCGGGACGCTGCTGGAAGCCTGCTCGGAGCTTTTCCTGGACGCCTACCGCTCAGCGGACCTCATCATCAGCAAGGGACAGGCAAATTTCGAAACGCTCGTGCAGGAAAAGGACGAACGGATTTTTTTTCTTTTTAAAGTAAAATGCCCGGTGGTTGCCTCCTTTCTCAAGAGAACGAATGGAGACATTGTGCTCATGGGCGGGAAACCGGCTATGGGGGAAGCGGGGAATCGGTGAACAGGTGAAAAAGACCGTGAAGATCATCAAGCTTGACCCGGTGCGGCCCGAGGCTGCCTTCTCCCGCTGCAGGGAAGCGATCTCCGCGGGCGGTGTGATTGCCTATCCAACGGACACCTTCTACGGTCTCGGGGCTGATCCGAAGAACCTCCGCGCAGTGAAGAAGCTCTTCGAGATCAAAGGCCGGCCCACGGTCCAGCCTATCCTGCTGCTTATCGCCGATCCGCAGGATGCCCGGCAGTGGGCGGCAGATATTCCGCCTCAGGCAGACGAACTGATGAAGAGGTGCTGGCCGGGACCGCTTACGCTCATTTTAAAAGCGCGGGCAGACGTCCTCCCCGAGCTTACCGCCGGCACCGGCACGATCGGGCTCCGGGTCCCGGGCAATCAGCTGACCCGCGACCTGCTGTGTTTTCTCGGCTGCGCTCTCACCGGCACGAGTGCGAACCGGTCGGGACAAACCAGTTTTTGTACGGCGCGGGAAACTGCCGACGCGATCGGCGACCGGGTAGATCTGATCTTGGACGGCGGCGCAACCGCCGGCGGAAAGCCGTCCACCATCGTTGACGTGAGAACGGGATTGCCGCGCGTGGTGCGGGAAGGGGCCGTTCCTTTGCAAGACATTTCGGTTGAGGCAAAATCTCGGCAGTAAGGATGATTGAATGAAAAAAATATTCGTACTTGATACCAATGTGCTGCTCCATGATCCCCGGGCGATCTTCTCCTTCGAGGACAACGACGTGACCATTCCGATCGTGGTGATCGAAGAGCTGGACAAGTTCAAGAAGGGCATCGACGAAATGGGCAGGAATGCGCGCCAGATCTCGCGGATCCTCGACGAGTTCCGCCAAAAGGGCAAGCTGTCCCAGGGAGTGCCGCTCGACGGCGGCGGCTGTTTGCGCGTTGAGCTGAACCACCAGTCGCCGGAGCATTTGCCGCCCGAGCTCGTCGCCACCAAGGCGGACAACCGCATTCTCGCCACTGCGCTGAACCTGAAGCACGACGACCTGCCGGTGGTCCTCGTGACCAAGGACACGAACCTGCGCATCAAGGCCGATGCCCTGGGGCTGAAGGCGGAGGATTACGAGTCGGACACCGTGACGCTCGACGAGCTCTACTCCGGGGAAACGGAATTGTCGGTCGAGCCGGGCGTTATCGACGAGTTCTACGCCAAGGGGGAGTTTACCCCTGCCGTCGATCCCAAGCCCTATCCAAACGAGTTTGTATTGCTCAAGAACAGCGCCAACCCGTCGCAGACCGCTCTGGCGCGGTATCAACAGCAAAAGAACGTCCTCGTTCCCATCGTGAACACCAAGCACGGGGTTTGGGGCATCAATTCCCGGAACAAGCAGCAGCAGTTCGCCCTTGACCTGCTGTTAAACGACGATATCCGCCTGGTGACCCTCGTGGGGAGGGCCGGTACGGGCAAGACGCTGTTGGCGCTCGCCGCAGGTTTGGACAAGACGATCGAAAGCAGGGCATTCCAGCGGCTTGTGGTCTCGCGCCCCGTGTTCCCGCTCGGCAAGGACATCGGGTTTCTGCCCGGCGACATCGAGGAAAAGCTCCGGCCCTGGATGCAGCCGATCCGGGACAACCTCGATTTTCTCATGGGGGCATCGACCATGTCCGGCCGCGCAAAAGGCAAGAAGGACCTGCAGGGACTTTTCGATCTCGGCATGATCGAGGTGGAGCCGCTCACGTATATCCGGGGGCGGAGCATGCCGAACCAGTATCTTATCGTGGACGAGGCCCAGAACCTGACGCCGCACGAGATCAAGACGATCATCACGCGGGCGGGCGAGGGCACCAAAGTCGTCTTGACCGGCGATCCCTATCAGATCGACAACCCCTATATCGACGCATCGAGCAACGGTCTTACCTTCGTCGTCGAACGGTTCAAGAACGAGCCTATCGCCGGACACATTACGCTTGTGAAGGGCGAACGCTCAGACCTTGCGGAACTGGCGGCGACGTTGCTGTAAAGAGAGTTCTCTGAGTTCAACGTTCAGAATTCGTTGTAAGAAAAAGTCGACGGTGCTTGGGACCGAAAATAAAAGCAGGCAAAAGGATATGCAAAAACAGAAACAAGCGTACAGCACTGTTTTTTTGATCGTCAGCTCGCTGGCCTCACTCTTTGTCCTGACCGAGATTGTCATGAATTCCTTCGGCAAGAGCATCTGCGTGACCGAGGGGTGCAAAATGACCGCGCAATCGGCGAGGTTCGGCGATATTTCCATCTATTTCATGGGGCTTGCAACGTTTCTGCTGCTGGCAGGTCTTTCCTTTCTGAGCCGCTCCGGCCGGAAGCCCGGCATCGAACGTGTTATCAATCTCATCCTGGTCGTCGCCCTGGCAGGCGAAGGGTTCTTCATGGGATATCTCGCGTTCAGAATACATACCCTGTGTGTTTTCTGCGTGACCATCTTCGGTTTCATGGTTATCCTCGGCACGCTCAGGTTGCTCTCAGGAGAGAAAGACCTCATCGCTGGTTTTGCGACCCTTGCGGTGGTGTTCATCGTGCAGTATCTCGTCCTGCCGGCGGGCATTCCCGTGCATTTGCCTCCCCATGAACGGCTCATCCTGTTTTACAGCAAGGACTGCAAGCACTGCGCCGAAGTCATCCGTGAATTGGATGAGAAAAAAATTACGGTTGCCCACGTGCCGGTGAATGAATACGTGATGCTTTTGAAAAACATGGGCATCGAGAATGTCCCCACCCTCATGGTGAATGATCCCTATCAGAAAATTTTCCTCACCGGGAAGGAAGCCATTGACCGCTACCTGCTCGCATGTACGGCATCGACGGCCAGCGGGAACAGGGCGCGACAAAAAGCGCGGGTGCGGCAGAAGACCGCGCCTGTTTCCTCCGGGAGCGGCGCAGCGGTCGATATTTTCAACCAGCCCGGTTTTCTTTCTGCGCCCACGCCATCGGCAGCCGACAACGGCATGTGCAAGGAAGACGAAATCTGCAAATGATCACCAGTCACTATGCCGGACAGATTGATCTTCTGCTGCGCTCCGGCCCGGGGAAAGGATAGGAACATGGGAAAAGTAAGGCTCTCCGTTCAAAAACAGTTTTGTGCCGAATGCTCTCTTGCTTTGAGAAGATTTATCGGGAACCTCGATGGCGTGGAGTCGATCGAAGTCGAAGATGGGAAGATCGATGTAACGTTTAACGATTCCAAAATAAGCGAAGACCGTGTGCGCACGATCTCGCGCGACAGCATGGAAAAACTGGGATATAAGCTTTTGGACGAAGAAGAAAGTTAGCTCTTTGCTGTATGCATCCCCCGGGGAGATGAGTGCCTCGGCATTTCTGTCCCAGCGAAGCGATAGGGTCTCCTGGCGCTTATTTGCAGTTATTAGTGGAAAAACTTCCCCGTCCTGTGGTAATATGGCCCGTTATGGCGAAAATACTGGAAAAA
>JAJYKN010000110.1 GCA_021788515.1 Nitrospirota bacterium
ATTCTTTCACCCCCGCCTCGTATACTCCCGTTGCTTCCGACGTTGCGATGACCGGCATTCCGTGCGCGCGGAGCCCTTCACGGATCACGTCGCGGAGAAGGTCATGGATCTGCGATTGATTCCGGAACCGTACTTCCGCCTTGGCAGGATGCACGTTCACGTCCACAAGGGCGGGATCGATGTCGATGAAAATGAAGCCGACCGGGTGCCGGCCGCGCATCAGCATGTCGCCGTAGGCGCTGTAGAGCCCATGGGGCAGCGAGGGATTCTTCACCGCGCGGCGGTTCACATAAAAGTCCTGGTAGGTGCGGTCCGCGCGGCTGTAGGCCGGGCGTCCAATAAGACCGTGAATGTGGACGTTGTCCCTTCCGCCGGAAAAGGGCATCACGTTTTCCGTTATTTCATTTCCGTACAGCTGAAAAGCCCGTTCCTTGACGCTCATCGAAAGCGGGAGGTCAAGGACCGGCTTTTTGTTGTGCGTGAGTCTGAACCCGATGGAAGGATGCGCCATGGCCTGTCGTGACACCGCCGTCAAAATGTGCGAAAATTCCGTGGCAGCGCTTTTCAGGAACTTGAGACGGGCGGGAGTGTTGTAGAACAAGTGGTTTATTTCAAACGACGTGCCTTGCGGAGCCGCGGCATCAGCCAGGGATTTCACTTTTCCTGCTTCTATCTCGACCATGACTCCGGAGGAGCTGCCCGGCGTGGCGGTCAGCATCCTGACGTGGGATACCGACGCGATGCTGGAGAGGGCCTCGCCCCGGAACCCCATGGTGCGGATGGCCTCAAGATCAGCGTCATCACTGATTTTGCTCGTTGCGTGGCGCAGGAACGCGGTCCGGGCGTCTTCCTTGGACATACCGCTGCCGTTGTCCGTGACGCGGATGAGCCGCGTGTCCGCCTTTTCGATGTCGATAAAGATCTCGGTCGCAGCCGCATCGATCGCATTTTCGATCAGCTCCTTGACGACGGAGGCAGGCCGCTCAACCACCTCGCCGGCGGCGATCTTGTCGATGACGTGGTCGGGAAGAATTTTAATTATTGAAGACATAAGGCAGATGTCAGATCACAGAAGACAGAAGTAAGAAGCCAGAAGACAGACTAAATGGTGCAAGAGTTCCTAGTCTGTTATCTGTGATCTGACTTCTGCCTTCTGCCCTCTGTATTCTCTCAGTATTTTAGTTTCGCCTTTTCCTGGTTCGCAACAACGACGATCACCATCTTGTCCGGATGGAGATATTTTTTCGCTACCCGCTGGACATCGTCGCGGGTAATTCCCTTGATCATGGACAGGTACTTCTGGGGATAATCGAGGCCCAGGTGGTATATCTCAATTGAGGTGAGCATGCCGGCGATCTTGGCGGAGGTGTCCATACGGAGCGGAAAACTGCCGCTCAGGTATGCTTTGGCATCAGCCAGTTCTTTTTCCGTAACAGGCTCCTCCTGGATCCTGCGAATCTCCTTCAGGGTCTCTGCGATCACGTCATTCGCCGATTCATTCTTTGTTTGAATGGCCACCGTAAAGGCTCCCGGCTCCTTCTGGGCTGCAAACCCGCTGTGTACGTCGTATGCGAGGCCTTTATTATCCCGGATATTGTCCATCAGGCGCGAGGAAAAACCGCCACCCCCCAGAATGTAATTCATGACCATGACAGCGTAAAAATCGGGGTTCTCCCTGCTGATGCCCACATGCCCCATGTCAATATTGGCCTGGGCCACGTCTTTGTCGATCTTTTGCACAACGGTCTTTTCGATTTCCGGCGGCGGGGCGAGAGCAGGCAGAGGCGTTCCCCTCCTCCGCCATGGTTTAAAGTATTCATTCAACAAGGCAACGATCTCTTTTTCGGACACGTCCCCGACCACGGCTATGATGGAATTCTCCGGAGTGTATCGCGCAGAATAAAAATCAACGATATCCTGGCGGGTGAGCTTCGGAAGATAGGACGCAACATCGTCGTTCGTCCTGCCGTAGGGATGGTCTCCGAACACGGCCTTCGCAAAGGCCTGGCCTGCTACAATATTGGGCTCTTCCTTTTGACGCCTGAGCTCGGCCAGCGTTTCCTTGACCTTGCGGTCGATCTCCTTCTGGTCGAATACGGGGTTCAACAGAACGTCGGACAGCAGGTCAAGACCGGTGCGAATGTCCTTCTTCAGCACCCGGAGACTGGCCGAGGCAAAATCCTCTCCTCCCCCTGTAGAAAGCGATCCGCCGATGAAATCGATCTCCTGCTGGATCTGGTTTGCACTGCGCCGTGTGGTCCCCTGGGTCAAAAGCGACGCGGTAATGGACGCGAGCCCCGGCTTGCCCGCGGGCACGGACGTACTTCCGGCCCTGAGCGCCATGTTTATCGTTACCATGGGGATCTCGTGCTTCTCGGATAGCAGCAGGACCATGCCGTTATCCAGAATGATGCGCTTGCCGAGCGGTTCCGCAGCCATCGCGTGTGAAACAAAGAGGCTCAAAACACCCAGCAGGGCAATAACGATTATTTTCGAATAAAGGGGCTTGTTATTCCGCATTCCGAATTTCGCATTCTGCATTTTCCCACTCCGTAATCTTCGACTGCATATTATTGTTTTACGGGGACCAAGATCCCGACGGTTCTGTTGTCCGCGGTAAAGTACTCTTTTGCCACCCGCATCACGTCTTCCTTGGTCACGGCCCGGATATTGTCCACATATTTTTCGAGCAGCTTCCAACTGGCCACAGACTCATATTGACCCAGAAGCATCGCCTGGTAGAAGTTCGAGTCCTGGCCCATGATGAAAGAAGCCTCTACCTGGTTTTTGGCTTTTTGAAGCTCTTCGTCGGCCACCGGATCGTTCTTGAGCCTGTCGATCTCGTCGTACAAGGCTTTTTCGACCTCATCCGTGGTCTTGCCCGGCATCACACCGGCGTAAACATAGAACAGGTTGGGATCTTTCGAAACATCGTCATAATCGCCGCCCGCGTAGAGCGCAATCTGTTTTTCGTACACCAGCGATTTGTAGAGTCGCGAGCTTTTCCCCGATGAAAGGATGCCCTGCAGGACATCGAGGGCGTATGCGTCGGGATTGGCTATAGTCGGAGCGTTGTATCCTGCAAAGACCGCGGGCAGCTCCGCCGGTCTTTTTACGATGACCCTGCGCTCGCCGAGATGCTTCGGCTCAACCGCCGTGACCTTCGGCACCTCGGGTCCCCGGGGTATCTTTCCGAAAGACTTCTCGATCTGCGCAAGCAGCTTTTTCGTGTCAAAATCTCCTACCACGACGATCGTGGCGTTGTTCGGCTCATAATAGGTGCGGTAATACCTGACGAGATCATCGCGGGTAAAATTGCCGATGTCCGACATCCAGCCGATCACCGGCCACTGGTAGGGGTGGGCGCTGAACGCCACCGACATCATCTGCTCCACCATGGCGCTGACGGGATCGTCCTCGGTCCGCATCCGGCGTTCTTCCTTCACCACATCTCGCTCGGACTGGAAATCTTTCGGGTCCAGCAGCAGGTTCTGCATGCGGTCGGACTCGAGGTCGAGCGAGATGGCGATACGGTCTGCGGCAAAGCTCTCGAAGTAGGCCGTATAGTCATGGGAGGTAAAGGCGTTGTCGTTCCCGCCGTTCCGCTGGACTGTCTGCGAGAAGGTCTTGGGGCCGTATTTCTTCGTCCCCTTGAACATCATGTGTTCGAGCATGTGGGACAGGCCTGTTTTCCCGAGACATTCGTTCCGCGACCCGACCTTGTACCAGACCTGGAACGTTACCACCGGCGCTTTGTGCTCTTCCTTGAGCAGCACTTTGAGGCCGTTCGGCAGGACCCGCTCCGTAACGTTGAGATTCTGGGCGAAACCTGAAGCCGATGCCGACAACAACAAAATCAACACTATCAAACTAAGTCTCTTCATTCTTTTCATGACACCAACCTCAACTTTGAACTTTGTACCTTGAACGCTGAACTTGTTACTTACGACCCGTGTGCCCGAACCCGCCGGCCCCCCGGGCGGTCTCGGACAGCTGTTCCACAGTTTCAAACCTGGCCTTTTCCAGCTTGGCGAAAACCAGCTGGGCGATGCGGTCTCCGCGCCGGACCAGAAAAGCGGCATCGCTGAAGTTGAACAGGATGATGCCGATCTCGCCGCGGTAATCGGCGTCGATCGTGCCCGGTCCGTTCAGCAGCCCGATGCCGTGCTTGAGCGCAAGCCCGCTCCGCGGACGCACCTGTCCTTCGTATCCCTCGGGGATGGCCAGAGCGATCCCCGTGGGGATGAGTTTCCATTTTCCCGCATCGATCGTTGTTTCGCCGTCCACCGCCGCGTACAGATCGACGCCTGCGGAATGCTCGGTCTGATAATGAGGAAGGGGGAGTCCTTCAGAATTCTTGAGCTTCGTTATGTGGACAATGAGATGATTTGACATAGAAAAACCGGCATAGCGCATAGGGCATGGCGCAAAGGGTTTAGCCTCTCTGCTCTCTGCTCTTTGCGAAATCAGATCTCCAAAACCGAATCCGGCACGTCGGCCCTGGTCAGCGGGCCGAGGATCGTGAGGGAGATATTTTCCCGGGTGAACAGCTGCTGCGCCAACTGCTGCACCTGCTCCCCCGTTACCTTCTCCACACCCTTGATGATATCATCCATAGACAGGTACTTTCCGAAATAAATCTCCTGGCGCGCGATACGGCTCATGTGACTGTTGCTGCTTTCCAGCGAAAGGATCAAATTCCCTTTGATCTGGTTCCTGACGCGCAATTCCTCGGCAGACGTTATCCCCTCGTCTTTGATCTTTTTGAACTCCTTCAACACCAGTCGCACCACTTCAAGCGCATTTGAGGGGCCGGTCCCCGCATAGACCGTGAACAAGCCCGTATCCCGGTACGACGTTACATAGGAATAGATTGAATAAGCGAGGGCATGCTGTTCGCGCACTTCCTGGAAGAGCCGGGAACTCATGCTGTACCCGAGCACCGTATTGAGCGCCGATATCACGTAGCGGTCTTCATGGGAGTTGTGAAGCCCCTTGCAGCCCATGCAGAGCTGCACCTGTTCGAGCTGTTTTTTCTTCACCACGATGTCCCGCGTGAATGCCGGTGTATCTTCCCGCTTGGAGACCACGGCTCTCGCAAGCTTCCCGAACTGAGCGTTTAACAGATCGATCAAGCGGGCATGCTCGAAATTACCGGCTACGGAAATCACGATCTCTTTCGGGCTGTAGTAATTATCAATATAAGCAAGGATGTCCTGATGCTTGAGCCCCCTGATGGTTTCCTTTGTCCCGAGGATAGGGCGGCCGAGCGAGTTGTCGGGCCAAACCGTGTTCGTGAAGAGTTCGTGGATATAGTCGTCGGGCGTGTCTTCAACGCCCTTGATCTCCTCGAGAATGACCTTGCGCTCTTTTTCCATCTCCGCGGCTTCGAATTTCGAACCGAGCAGAATGTCGGAAAGGATGTCAATGGCCACGGGCAGGTGCTCGTCCACCACCTTGGCGTAGTAGGTGGTCGTTTCCTGCGAGGTGAAAGCGTTGTACTCCCCGCCCAGGGAATCCATTTCGATGGCAATGTCCTTTGCCGACCGCTTCTCCGTGCCCTTGAAGAACATGTGTTCGATAAAGTGCGAGACGCCGCCGATCTCCGGCGGCTCGTGCCGGGAGCCGACTTTCACCCACACCCCGATGGATACGGAGCGCGACTTCGGAAGCGTTTCGGAAACGACCCGTATGCCGTTTTCGAGGGTATCTTTTCTATACATGAATTATTTCTCT
>JAJYKN010000111.1 GCA_021788515.1 Nitrospirota bacterium
GCCATTGCGTTCCTGCGGAGCCTGAACCGCGAAGTGTACCGCGCCTTCCCCGATGTGCAGGCCATCGCTGAGGAGTCGACGTCGTGGCCCATGGTCTCGCGGCCCGCGCATGTGGGCGGGCTGGGCTTCGGCATGAAGTGGAACATGGGATGGATGCATGATACGCTGGCGTATTTTGCCCAGGACCCGGTTTTCCGCAAGTACCATCACAGCAACATTACCTTCAGCATCTGGTACGCGTTTTTCGAGAACTTCATGCTGCCGCTGTCGCACGACGAGGTGGTGTACGGCAAAGGCTCCCTTGCCGGCAAGATGCCCGGCGGCGGCCCGCAGAAGATGGCGAACCTGCGGCTCCTCTTCGGCTACCTCTACGCCCATCCGGGCAAGAAACTGCTGTTCATGGGGGATGAACTGGGACAGTGGGCGGAATGGAGCCATGAACGGAGCATTGAGTGGCATCTCCTGCAGTTCCAGTCCCACTACGGCGTCTGGAAATGGGTCCGCGACCTGAACCGCCTCTACCGGAGCGAGCCCGCGCTCTACGAGGTCGACTTCGAGAACGCGGGGTTCGAGTGGGTCGACTTCGGCGACCAGGAGTCGAGCGTTATCAGCTTCCTCAGGAAGGGACGGTCCCCGGGTGATGTTGTCCTCGTCGTATGTAATTTTACGCCGGTGCCGCGCCTGAACTATTGCGTCGGCGTTCCCGAGGCCGGGTTCTGGAGGGAACTCCTGAACAGCGACGCAAGGGATTACGGCGGGGAAGGGTACGGGAACCTCGGCGGAGTGGAAGCATTGGCTGTGCCGTGCCACCACCGGAGCCATTCGCTCCTGCTCACGCTGCCGCCGCTCGGGATCGTCGTGTTCAAGAAATGAGGGAAAAACTGATTCAAGACTCAAGATGCATTGAGTGGTCCGATTGTTCGGCAGGCTCACGGCTCACTCCCGCACCCGGCGTTTATGAGTGCAATGCGCAGCCTGCACTTCTCGAAGGGAAAGCCAGCACGCCGCCACGATGTGAATATTCACTTGACTGTAGAATTGGGGTCTGCAATACTCCGTCTGCACCATTGACCTTCTCGCCGCTGAGTTCGACGAATCCAACACCAAGATGTCGCCGGAAGTACTACGAAATGCAATAAGCGTGAAATGCAGTTTCGTATCAAGGCAGTGCGTCACTATGAAGAAAAGTATGGATCAGGGATGCCATTCCTATGAACATCAATAAGTATTTCGAGTATTTCAGCGGAAAATCAAAGTTCTTCCTCATAACGTCCGCGCTCGGACTCGACCTGCTTATCGGTACACCAGGACAGCTCTCCTCAAAAAAAGCAGGAGTTGTCCGAATCGCATAGCGTGCGGTCAAAATAGTATCGCGAAAAGCAGTTCCGGGTAGGTTTCCGTGCAGGACGCATATACGGTCCTGTCGCAATTGAGATGAACGTCCTCTGCCAGGCCCGCGCCGAAGTAGGCGCTTCCTCCCGCGAGAAAATACACGCCTGCCCGGGCGCCGATGGTATCATGGTCCCGGTATCCCTCGATGAACGTGCGGCGATAGAACGCGCCGACATAGGGTTTGACGGACCCCGCCATGTTCAGAACCATGCGCGCCTGGGGACTCACCTGCTCGATCCGCGGCGAATTTCCCGACCACTGCTCGGCATCGAGCCCGATTTCGATCCCGTCTGCTATGAAGTAACCTCCCCCCACGGCGAAGATTGAGTAATTCCGGTTAAAGGCCGTAGCGCCTCCAAATCCGAGGGAAAGCCGCGCGTTTCCCCGGCTAAAGGGCGAGGCGCTCCCGCCCCATGCTGCCGTGGCAATAATCGGAAGCAGGAGGAGTATGACTGCGGCGTACCATAATCTTTTCATCATAGTTCGTCCTTTCTTTTCGAGTTGCTTCTTTTTTTGACCATCGGTCTTCAACAGGGGGACCGCTTCGTTGCGAGCGAGGATTGCCGCCGCGTCCGTTCAGGTGGACGAGCGTCCCTTGTCCTTGGAGTCTTCTTCCTTATAGTACTCGGGGTACAGCTTCTTTGCGCAATCCGCGCACAAGCCGTGGCTGAACTTAGCGTCCGTGTGGTCATGTATGTACGCTTCCAGCTGGTGCCAGGAGCCCTTGTCATCACGGATTTTTTTGCAGGATGAGCAGATCGGCAGGATCCCGTGCAGGGTCTTGATCTCGGCCAGTGCCTTTTGAAGGTCGGCAATCAATTTTTCCCGCTCCCCTTCAACCTGTTTGATGTCGCTGATATCCCGGAATACCGTGATTGAGGCGGTCACCCGACCGTTTTCTTTCAGCGGAGTGGAAATAACAGAGGCAGGAAACAGGGTGCCGTCTTTCCTCATGAACATCTGGTTATGGGAAAAAAAGCGTGTGCCCAATTGAATCACGTTATGCATCTTGCACTCGTCGAAGGACAGGGGGGACCCGTCGGGCTTCCGGCTGTGGATCGCATTATGGATGTTCTTGTGGCGGAGTTCGTCTTCGGTCCATCCCAGGAGGCGCTCAGCCTCGGGGTTCATGAAAGTGACTTCGCCCCTGTCATTGAGGACGTAGAGACCTTCGCCCAGAGAAGCGGTGATATCACGGAGTTTCTTTTCGTTCTGTTGGATGGCTTCTTCCGCCAGCTTGCGATCCGTAACGTCGTACCCGACGATTGCCACCGCGCCGACTTCTCCCTGTGCGTTGAAAACCGGGTAGATCGAATTGTCGATGACCCTGCCCATCCGCTCATCTTCAAAACGGACCGGCTTTTTCGTCCGGATAACCTCGGCGACATGCTTTTCCCGTATCTGGGCCACTTCCGGCGGAAGAATTTGGTCTGCCGTGAGGCCGATAAACTTCTGTACGGTTTTGCCGAACCGTTTGGCCACCGTCTCGTTCGCTGCGAGGATGCGCCCCTCTCTATCCATGAGGAAGGCCGATTCGTCGATGGCATTCATGAAGGTGCGCAGCAGTTCCGAGGATTGCCGGAGTTCTTCCTCTGCGCGTTTGCGCTCCGTGATGTCCCGCATGATGACGAGGGTGAACATCTCTCCAAAAAGTTCATATGTGGACGCGTGGACATCCATGACGAACTCGGATCCGTCCTGTCGCAGCCCCTTGGACTCATAGACCATGGGAACGGCTTCGCCGTGGGCACGCCGCCGGATCCTGTCCAGGATCGTCGTGCGCTCAGCCGGTGCGATGAGTTCCAGGACCGGTTTGCCGACCAGTTCCCCGGGGGTCGAATATCCGAACAACGCAGCATATGCCGTGTTGACGAATACATGTACACCCGCGCGCGAAACGCCGATGGCGTCGATGGAGTTCTCAAAAATGGTCCTGAATTTTATCTCATTTGCATGGCGTTCCTCTTCGATATGTTTGCGTTCCGTGATATCGCGGGAAATGCCGATCACCGAGACAGGCTGATTTTTGTCGTCCAGAACATAGGTCGTTGAAACTTCAGTCCACACCGTTGTTCCGTTTTTGCGCGGCTGTTCGACTTCCTTCAGCTCGACAGGAGGAACGGTTTCTCCCCTGCGAAATTCATCCAAAATCCGCCCCATCCAGGTTTGCACATTTCTCAGTGAGTCCGGCGTCAGACTTGCTTCCAGTGGTTGCGCCATGACCTCCTCGGCAGTGTAGCCGCGCAACCGGAACACACTGGGGCTTACATAGGTAAATCTCATGCTCTGCAGGTCAAGTTGCCAGACCACATCGGTTGTATTTTCGGCCAGGATCCGGTAGCGCCGCTCGCTTTTTTCCAGCGCTTCCTTGGATATCCTCGCCTGTTCTTCGGCCTGCTGTACGCTTATCTGGTTATATCGGAGTGAAAAAACCGTGATCAGGACGATTCCACAAAAGACGCCGACGTAGATCATCGCATTCCTGCGCCAGTCCGCGAAGACGACGCGAACATCGCGCCCCACGGCAACGACGAGCGGTTTATCCAGGTGGGCGGCGGCGGGGTGGATTGTCCGCACAGCCAATACGCGCTCGACTCCCGCTGCGTCAACGGTCCCGGACAGGATGCTTGCCTTTCTGCCGCTTTCGCGGTGGGGTGCTCCAGATAGAGGTCGTATGCCAGTACCATCCCCAGCAGCGAGAGGATGCCGATGGTCAAAATCCAATGCTTGTGAAATCTTTTCACTCTGTCCGCGCTCATGTGCCCGCCACTCGGTGTCACGTAGACCTTCAGCTTTTCGCTTTATCGGCATGTCAACGCGCCTACTTCGTCACGACGACGATCCCCGATTCGGTAACCGTGCATCCGCGCATCCGGTCCTCCTCCAGGTCGAATCCGATTTCCGTGCCGGGCGGAATGTGAACATTCTCGTCGATAATGGCCTTTCTGACCCGTGCATTTCTGCCGACATCGACGTTCTCGAAGAGGATGGAGTCCTCAATCAGCGCATGGCTGTGCACGCGGCAGGAGGGTCCCAGGATCGAGCGACGCACCGTCGCGCCGCTCGTGATGCAGCCGCCGCACACGAGGGAATCCAGGTTGTGGCCCCGCCGGCCTTCGTCGTCAAACACGGTCTTTGCCGGAGGGAGATTGCCCTGGTTCGTCAGGATCGGCCAATTGTAGTTGTAGAGGTTCAGCTGCGGGCTGACGCTGATCAGGTCCATGTTCGCCTCGTAATAGGAATCGATGGTGCCTACGTCCTTCCAGTAGCCGCGCTCATTAGAACTCATGCCGGGCACGGAGTTATCGATGAAGTTGTAGGCGAAGATCTTGTCTCCCTGGTCGAGCATCATGGGGATCACGTGCCTGCCGAAGTCGAGGTCGTCGTATTTGCGTTTGCCTTTTTTCAGGATGTCGATGAGCTTTTCCGCGGAAAAAATATAATTGCCCATGGACGCAAGGCAGGTGTTCCGGCCGGGGATCAGCTGCGGTTGTTCCGGTTTTTCCTGGAACGAATTGACCGTAAGGTCTTCGCCCACGGAGAGGACCCCGAAGCGGCCGGCCTCGGCAGGGGGAACCTCGAGAGCGGCGATCGTGATGTCCGCTTTGTGCATGCGGTGGTACGACATCATCTGCGCGATGTCCATCTTGTAGATGTGGTCGCCGCCGAAGATCAGAACAAAGTCTGCGCCAGACGATTCAATGAACCGGAGGTTGTGATAAATGGCGTCGGCCGTGCCGGTATACCACTGCTCGCCGATATGGGTCGTTTCCGGCGAGATGGTGTCGTAGAATTCGCCCAAGCCCACCCATCGTCCCCAGGACTCCTTGATGTGCTTGCTGAGGGAATAGGCATGGTACTGGGTCAGGATGTAGGCCCTCCTGACGCCCGAGTTAAAGAGATTGGAGAGCACGAAGTCGATGATCTTGTACTTGCCGCCAAAGGGGACCGCGGGCTTGGGCCTGTTGATGGTGATGGGGCTGAGCCGCTCGCCCTTGCCGCCCGCCAGGACCATCGCAATGGTGTTTCGCGTGATGTTGCCGTTCACATACATGAAAGCCGGGCCTCCTTTGTTCGCGCAAAAACATCTAGCATACAGAAATCATAGTCGAGACCGGATGGAATTACAAGGTGGAACCGATAAAAACGGCTGAATGGCGCTATGGTTGAAAACAGTTTATAGCTTGCCGCATTTTGTGAAAGTCACAATGAAAATTTATGCAAGATTGCTGATGGAAAAAGCTCTGCTTGCCGCAATGGTGCAGGATAATTCCATGCAGCCGGGGGCTCCGAAGGCGTTGGTTTTGGCGCAGAGCGTTCTTCTTCCTCTTC
>JAJYKN010000112.1 GCA_021788515.1 Nitrospirota bacterium
CAGAGCTCAATTCGAATGTATCCGCTTATCACCGGGAGGCGCTGTTATGACGAAAACCACCGAGAAACTAGCCGAGGAGATCCATTCCTTATCAGATATAGAAAAACTTCAACTTGTGGACGCGATCCTCTCTGACCTTGACAAGCCGGACCCTGCGATGGACCGCATCTGGGCGGAAGAAGCCCGAAAACGATGGGCCGCCTACAAGGAAGGCCGCATTCCCACCGTATCCTATCAGGAAGTCATGGATAAGCATCGCCGCTCATGAATGTCCGTTTTCTCGCTCCCGCCCGACAGGAGCTTGACGATGCAGTTGCCTGGTACGACCAGCAGGCAGACGGCTTGGGAAAAGAATTCCTCGATGAATTGGACCGGGTCATCAGAAGAGTTGTTGCCTACCCCTTATCCTCAATAGAAATAGAGCCCGGGCTGCGACGAGGCCTGTTCGCACGGTTTCCGTACCGGATTATTTACGGTCAGGACGGCAATGCCGTCGTAATTGTGGCGGTCGCGCATTTGCATCGCGAACCACGCTACTGGGCTGATCGCGTTAAATAATAAAGCGCTGGAAAAACAAGAAGAATAGACAGTTTTTGCTTTTAACCTGCCTCCGCCGTATAACGAAAGCTCAAAATCTCACTCCTGCAACATCTCTCCGACTGTAACCAGGGTAAACCCTTTCTTCCGCAGGCCTTCGATGACCTCCGGCAGGAGCTCTGCTGTGTGTACGCCCCTCCTGTTCATATGGAACACGATGATGCTGCCGCCCTTCGCGTCGCGCAGGACAACATGGGCGATCCTTTTCGGAGAAAGCCCGGGATCGGGGTCGCCTGAAGCGATATCGAACTGGATGGTCGTGAGGCCTGCTTTCTTCGCGAGTCCGGCCACGCGCTCGTCCACCTCTGCGAAAGGCGGCCGGAAATACTTCGGAGTTTTTCCCGTGGTTTTCTTTATGATTGCCTGGGTCCGTTTCAGCTCGCGGAGGACCCGTGCATCATCCTTCTCCAGCAAATGCGGATGGTAATAGCTGTGGTTCGCGATCTCGAACTGCGGCTGGTCTGCAAGGAACTTCGCTTTTTCCGGGTTTTTTTCCACCCACCTGCCGCTCATGAAAATCGTGGCCGGGACTTTTTCGCGCAGCAGGACCTCGACTACTTTTTCATCATACTCGTCCGCCAGGCTTGTCGGACAGGCGTCGAAGGTAACGGCCACGAGCTTCGAATTTCTCGGGCCGTGTTCAATGATGGGGGTACCCGGCGTTTCGGCAAAAAGCGCGGACGCTGCGGCAAAAAAGATCAAAATGGCGCCGATGATCGTTATCTTTTTTTTCATTCTGCCTTCTCCTCGATCCCGTATTTTTTCAGTTTCTCCAGCAGCGTCGAGCGGGCGATCCCGAGAAGCCGGGCCGTGATCGAGCGGTTCCCTCCCTGGCTCTTCAGCACGTCGAGAATATAGTCTCTCTCGACATCAACAAGATGTTTGATTGGGGCGCGGTCAATTCCTCTCAACGACCCGGTTTCGCGCTCTCGCGCGGGCTGCATGCCGGTGATCTCCCGGGGCAGCAGTCCGGCGTCCATGGCGTCGCTTTTCGTAAGGACCATGGCCCGCTCGATGATATTCTTCAGCTCCCGCACATTCCCGGGCCAGGTGTAGGCTGTCAGATGGGTCAGGGCGTCGGCTGTAAATCCGGTTATGTTTTTTTTGAGCACTGCGTTAAAGTAATTCACAAAATGTTCCACCAGAATGGGGACATCACTCATCCGCTCGCGGAGCGGCGGGATATCGACGGGAAATACTTTGAGCCGATAGAACAGGTCTCCCCGGAAACGTCCTTCCCGAACGGCCTGCTCAAGGTCCCTGTTGGTGGCGGCGATGACGCGCACGTTTACGCGGATATCCCGGGTGCCGCCGAGGCGCCTGAAGCTTCGGGTCTCCAGAACGCGGAGGAGCTTGGGCTGGACCGCGAGCGGCATTTCCCCGATCTCGTCGAGGAACACCGTGCCGTTGTCAGCGACTTCGAGGAGCCCCGGCTTCTGCTCCCGCGCATCAGTGAAGGCGCCGCGCTCATGGCCGAAGATTTCGCTTTCGAGCAGCGACTCGGAGAGAGCGGCGCAGTTGATGTCGAGGAATGGACGCTCGCGGCGGGCGCTCCCGCGATGGATCTCCCGGGCCACCAGCTCCTTCCCCGTTCCGCTCTCTCCCAGAAGCAGCACGGTGGTGTCGGCATTTTCCGCCATCAGGTCGATCATGTGGCGAAGCCGGTAGATCTCCGTCGACGTTCCCAGGACCGTGTGGTCCATCCGCTGCTGATAATAAAGGTTCTCGATCCGGAGCTTTCGCGTCTCCAGGATCCGGTCTGCGAGCGTGCTCAGTTCCAGGAGGTCGGCGGGTTTCACCAGATACTGTTCCGCGCCGAGCTTGATTGCTTCCACGGCATTCCCGATGCTTCCCCATGCCGTCATGATAATGACGGACGCGGGGCAATGCCGGGCTTTGATCCGCTTCAGGACCTCCAGGCCATCCATATCGGGCAGATGCAGGTCAAGCAGAATGATGTCGGGAGGGTTTTTCTCCGCAAAGGTGATCCCCTGTTCGCCGGTGTGCGCCTCGGCAACGTCCCACGTGAGTGAGGTAAAGTGGTGGCGAAGGGCGCTGGTGATCAGGGCCTCGTCATCTATGATCAGTATGCTCGGCATGAGATTACCTCATCCTACCGGGTGCGGTATCATGAGAGACCCAACAATTGTTTTTTCCCCGGAATTTCGCGGTACGGCAGCTTTACGGTCACCGTCGTTCCCATCTGTTCTTTACTTTCAACGCTGATTTCACCGCCGTGGTCCTGGGCAATCTTCCTGCAAATGGGCAGCCCCAGACCGGTGCCCTTGGGTTTCGTCGTGTAAAAGAGGTCAAAAATTTTGTCCTTCGCGTCCGCGGAGATCCCCATTCCGGAATCACTCAGTTGAAAGATGATATAGCGGTCTTCCAGCAACAGCCGGGCGTTGATCGTACCGCCGGGCGGCGTGGCATCCATGGCATTCCTGAGCAGATTCAGGAGCAGCTGCCTGATCTGGTTCGGATCGAGGTATGCTTTGATCCGCAGTATGCGCCCGACGTCGCTGAATGCGATCTCCCGGCGCTCCAGCTCACCCTGGTGCATGCTGAGCACATCCTTCCACAGGGCCGCAAGATCGCAATCTTCCCGCTGCAGCTTCATGGGCCGGGCGTACACGAGCAGTTCCTCTACCAGGCTGTTCATCCGCTTTGTTTCAGACAGGAGTGCCCGAACCAGGTCACGGTGCGCGGGGTTTTCCACTTCGCGCTCCAGGATCTGCCCCACCGAGCTGATGCCGAAAAGAGGGTTCCTGATCTCATGGGCGACGCCGGCCACGACCCGGCCCATGGTGGCAAAGCGCTCCTTGTTCAGGAGTTCGGCCCTGAGGGCCTTGAGCTCCGAGAGGTCGCGGAACACGACGATGACGCCTTCCTGTTCCCCGGGGGCGCTGGAGTAATGGGCGCTGGAAAAGCCGATGGGGACCAGTGACCCGTCAGCCAGCCGTACGTCGACTTCCTGATAGGGGCCGACGGAGAAGGCGAGGAACGCCCCCGCCTCCGGGTAGAGGTCCGTGAGCCGCTTGTCCACGAGGTCTTCCTGACGCGCCCGCAGAATTGCGGCGCCCGCCTGGTTAATCAGGGTGACGGCGCCGGCCGCGCTGATCAACAAGATTCCGCTCGTCATGCTCGACAGGATGCCGCCGAGCAGGTTGGTCTGGCGGACCAGTTCGAGGTTCTGGTTTTTCAGCTCCTCGCTCAGCTTGCAGACGTTGATCGCCATTGCTGCCTGATTGGCAAGAAGCATGAATGCCGCTATTTCAGAGTCGAGAAAGGGCATGGTGCTGCGTTTGTGCGCCGAAAAAACGCCGAACGTGCCGTTTTCGTTCTTGAGCGGCACTGCAAGCAGTGAAGGAAGGTCGCGGGACGCGGCGGCCTTTCCGAGGAGCGTCGGGTCATTGCGAGCGACATTGTAATCGACCACGAATTTCTCATTATGACGCAGGGCGTTGCCGAGCAATCCTTCATCCACGGGGAGCCGGCTGGGGCAAAAGTCGCGGTCTTCGCCGGCGTCGACGCAGCAGCCGGCCATACGCACCAGTTCACGGCCATCGGGAGACACCAGCCAGAAAGCGCAGGCGTCCATACCTGCAAATCTCAAGGCGGAATCGGTAAATACCTCGAGGGCCTTCGTCAACGTAAGATCGGCAAGGGCCGCAGCGGTCACGCGATGCAGCTCCAGGAGCTCCCGCACCATCTGACGGTTTTCGTCGTGGAGCCGGTGGTTTTCAAGGGCCGCGGACATCTCAGCGGCAAGGATGCGGAGCACGCTGATCCGCCTGGTGCGCGAGGTCCGCTTTCCATCATCTGCAACGACAACCAGGACGCCGATGACTGGAAACACCGGACACGACATGCAATAAGCCAGTTTGTTGCCGTAGGTTTCCATTATCGGGTTTCCGCAGAGGGTGTTGTCCTCGAGCCAGCAGGACAGATCCTGCTTGTTGTACGCGGGACAGTCCGACTTGATGCAGCTCATGATCTGCCAGCACCTCCTGCTGTTTGTGCGGTTCAGGAGCGGGACGCAGTACAGGTCGCGGGCATGACCAGCGCGGCTGTCCAGAACTTCCACCTTGCCCCTCCGGACTAGGCTGACGAACGGGTCGTTGCTTAACAGGGACTGTCCCCTGAACGGGACGAGGGCGCCTGCGCCGGTGTCCCGTTTGATGTCAAGCCAGACCCGTTTCCGGTCCGTCAGGCAGAGCATGGTTCGTTTGTACCCGAGCCCGTGGGTAACCCCCGTCATGAACCGGTCGAGCAGTTCATCGAGCGACAAGTCGGCGTTGAATATTTTTGTCGAGAGCCGCGATATCGTCGCCAGGTCGCGGCTGTACGCAAAGAGACGGTCCGCCTTGTCCAGCGCGTCATCCGCCGCGGCGTGAAGCGCGGAGGTCCGATTGCGGATCTTTTCTTCAAGTCCTTCATAGGATTCTTCCAGGCGGCCGGCCATGGCATTGAAGGCCTGCGCAAGATCCTGCAGTTCGTCCCCTGTGGACAGAACAATCCGCTGCGTGAGGTCGCCTTGTCCGATGCGTTCCGCACCCTGCGTGAGCGTTCTCAGCGGCTCTAACACAACCATCCGGATGGCCAGGTAGAGGACGCCGCCGAGCAGGGCAATGAGGAAGGCGAGGAACAGCGCCAGCTGCCTGGTGCTGGTTTGTATTTCCCGAAGCTCATCCTGGCGGATGAGCGAGATGAGGAGCACGCCGAGGACCGGTTCAACGTTCCGGTGGCAGGTCCAGCAATCGGGCCCGTTTTTCAGCGGATAGAGAATGGTGTGGAGCGGAACGACGCCCTGTTCCTGAAAGGAAATTTCCTTTCCCTGCGCAAAGACGTCCTGGACGCGCGGGTCAACGCTGCCGCCCTTCATGCCGAAGGCGGCATGGCCGTCCTTGCCGAGCACTTCGAGACGCACCAGCCCGCGCGTTCCCCGGAGGCCGTTGATCAGTTCGAGGGTGCTGCGCGGCGTGCCCTTCATCATGTTGGCCCTGAGGTTTGAGTAAATCGTAAGAGCGAGCAGATGCTGTTGTTCGTGGGCCTTATCAGCAAGCAGATTCGCTTCCCGGCGCACGATTAAGGCGGAGAGGATGCCCAGGAAAAGGATGAGGACCCCAA
>JAJYKN010000113.1 GCA_021788515.1 Nitrospirota bacterium
CCCGGCGATCTGGTGTTTACCGTCCTGGGAGGGAAGATAACGCCCGAGACCATCGGCGGCGTCATCTTCCCCGGATTAAATTTTCTCGCCTATGCATTGGTTCCCTTTTTCGACAGAGCGAAGGAGCCGCAGCATTACATGGAAAACCCGCTCCAAAGGCCCTTCATGACCTCGCTCGGCATCGGGGCGATTGTTTTCCTTTGCATGATGGCTGTTGCCGGGTACATCGACGTGCTCCATATCACCCCGAGGGCAATGACGGTCTATGCACTCGCCGCGACAGCTGCGGCCTGGAGCGTCAGCTATGCGCTGCTGCGCTGGTACAACGGAAAGAGAGGCAATAATGCCAAAGCTTGATCGCGTCATTCTTAGCGCCGTGCTCTTGTGCGGCGCGTTCACTCTCCCCCTGTCGTCGCATGCCGCCGACGTCAGGAAATCGGGTAATTCCTGCGTCCATTGCCATTCCCGGCTTCCGAACAGCAGTTTTGTCGGAGCAAAATCCCACAGCTGGACAGGTTCGATCCACGAGAAACACGCGGTTACCTGCGACAAGTGCCATGGAGGCAATTCTGGCGCACCTGAACAGAAAGAGGCGCATGCAGGAGTGCTTGGCTCGGCCGATCCTCAAAGTACGGTCTACTACAAAAACATCCCGGCAACATGCGGCAAATGCCACGGGGCCGAGTTCTATAAATTCACCCAGAGCCGGCATTATAAGATCCTGGAATCAGCGGGGAAGGGACCTGAATGTGTGACCTGCCATGGCTCCATGGTCACGAGCGTGCTGACGCCCGACACCATAGCCGCCGTATGCGTGCAGTGCCATAACGAGAGGATGGGCACCTTCCCCTATGTTCCGCAAAAAGCGAAGGCGGTATTGCTTCTGCTGACGGAAAGCTCGGCCCTTCTTGATGCGGAAGCGAAGCTGCATCATCCTGCCGAAGGCACCGAACAGGCCCGCGCTTTGAGCGATGCCCGCTCGTCCCTGCACTCCGCCAGGCTGGATTGGCATAAGTTTGATCTCGACACGATTATCGCTGATTTGCAGGATGTGTATGATTCTCTGAAGAAGCTGTCGCCGGAGAGCCAGCATCGCTGAACTCCGGGAGAGAAGCGTCACGTTCATTGAAACCATCATTTTTCGCTACCCGACATCGTGCTGCCGACGGCCGCCCGCTCTGCTCCGTGGACGAGAGACCTGTACGTTCCTGTTTATTCGTTCCTTGTCCTTCGTCTGTCCTCCATTTCCGTGGTAAAATAAAACCATGCCTTCCTCCTACGACGTTATTATCATCGGCACCGGTCCGGCGGGCATCTTCGCGGCGCTGGAACTCGTCAAAAAAAACCACCTCAAAATCCTGATGATCGAGAAGGGCAGCGACCTTGAGCGCCGCGCCTGTCCCATGATCGATTCATCCATTCCCTGCGTTCAGTGCGGTCTCTGCAGCATCCTCTGCGGCTGGGGCGGCGCAGGCGCCTACAGCGACGGCAAGTTGACGCTCACCTCTGATTTCGGCGGTTGGCTCAAAGACTATCTCTCGCCGGAAGACCTTGCTTCCTCGATAACCTATGTCGATTCTCTCTACCTGTCTTTCGGCGCCGGAGGCGATGTGCATGGCGGGGATACCGAAGCTTTTTCCCGTCTCAGGAAAAAAGCGGCAGGCTACAATCTTGAACTGATCCCTGCCAGAATCAGGCACATCGGCACGGAAATGTGCAGAGAGGTTTTGAAGAAGTTGAAGAACGAACTGAACCTGAAGGTCGATTTTATCTTCGACACGGCGGTGGCCAAGATCAACGTCAACCAGGGCTCGGTCTCCGGCGTCACCCTGCAGGGAGGCCGTACAATCGGGGCCGGCTCCGTGATTGTCGCAGCAGGCAGGGAAGGGTCGTCCTGGCTTTCCGGGGAGGCGAAGCGGCTCGGTCTTGCGGTCCAGAAAAACCCTGTTGATATCGGCGTTCGCGTCGAACTCCCTGCCAAGATCATGAAAGACATAACCGACGTTGCCTATGAGGGCAAGTTTATTTATTACACCAAGCGGTTCCGCGACCGCGTCCGGACCTTTTGCATGAATCCATACGGCGAAGTCGTGAAAGAATACACTGAAGGCATATTCAGCGCAAACGGCCACAGCTATAAAAACAGGAAGACCGAGAACACCAACTTTGCGCTCCTCGTGAGCACGGACTTTACCGAACCGTTCGACGATCCCATCTCCTACGGCAGGTACATCGCCGGTCTTGCGAACCTGATCGGAGGCGGCGTGATCGTCCAGCGGCTGGGAGACCTCAAAATGGGCAGACGGTCCACGCCGGAGCGCATTCAAGAGGGCTCTGTGCGGCCCACGCTGGAGGACGCCACACCGGGGGACTTGAGTTTTGTCTTGCCGTACCGGCATCTTCATAATATTACGGAAATGCTCGAAGCGCTCGATAATGTCGCGCCTAGCGCGAATGCGGGCGATACCCTCCTGTACGGCGTGGAGGTAAAATTCTACTCCATGAAGCTGAAGCTGACGCCAAGTCTCGAGACGGAAGTGAAAAATCTATTTGCCGTTGGCGACGGGGCAGGGGTGACGCGAGGACTGATTCAGGCATCTATTTCGGGAGTAGTGGCGGCCAGGGAAGCGCTGAAAAGGGTATAAAGAGTAGGGAAAAGACGCGAAATCATTTGCGCGAAAGGGAGGCGGGGCGCTGCCCTCCCTTTTTCAGCTTCCCCAAGTATCGAGTATTATTGAACAGTTGTGATAATCTTTGTTTGTGAATCCCGCGGCTTGCAAACCCACCGGCTCTTGCCGGAGGGGACTCCCCTGGTAAATGAGTAGAGGGGGAAATTTATACTTGACAGATTTGGTCAAGTTTGTTATCGTTATCGTAGCAGCGGGCAGGATGTAAATTGTCCTGTTTCTAATCGTTGCCAAAGGGGTTAGAAAAAATCCATGAAGTTGTCCACCAAAGGAAAATACGGAGTGCGGGCCGTGTTTGAAATCGCCCGGCATTACGGAAAAGGGCCGATCACGATCAAGGAGATCGCCGATCGCCAGGGCATTTCCTTTTCCTACCTCGAACAGATCCTGCACAAGCTGGGGAAAGCCGGCGTGATCGACAGCGTCCGCGGCCCGGCGGGCGGGTACCTGCTGGCGCGAAAGCCCGCAGAACTAACCATCGGAGATATCGTACGGACCCTGGAAGGACCGATCGCGCTGTCCCACTGTTTGGAGCCCGGCGATTCCGGTGACTGCAACCAGGCTGATGATTGTGTTGCGCGGATGGTTTGGGCCAAAGTGGGGGCCAAGATAGAAGAAGCCCTCGACAGCATCAGTTTTAACGATCTTTTGCATCAACAGCCTGAGCAGAAGGCGCCGGTCCTGCTCAGGCCCAGGAAGAATGCGACCTTGTCAGGAAAGGGGGCTTGTTAAATGAGAACAGTTTATCTTGATCATGCTGCAACAACACCGGTCCATCCGAAAGTGCTGGAAGCCATGCTGCCGTATTTTTCCGGCACGTTCGGTAATCCTTCGAATTTGCATGATATCGGCAGAGAGGCCAAGAATGCCGTCGAGGAGGCACGGGCAAAGACCGCAGCGCTCGTCGGGGCCACGCCGGGGGAGATCTATTTTACATCGAGCGGCGCTGAATCCAACAATTTTGCCTTGAAGGGCCTTGCCCAGGCGAACAGCCAGAAGGGCAAGCATATCATCGTATCGCAGATAGAACATTTCTCCATTCTCCATCCCGCGAAGACGCTCGAAAAATCCGGCTTCACGGTCACCTATCTTCCGACGGACAAGGAAGGGCTGGTGAATCCCGACGATGTTGCCAAAGCGATCACCAAGGACACGATCCTGGTGTCGATCATGCATGCAAACAACGAGATCGGCACGATCGAGCCGATCGAAGCGATATCGAAGATTACGAGGGAAAAGGGGATCCTCTTCCACACTGACGCGGTTGCAACGACCGGGTGGATCCCGGTCAATGTCGGGACCCTCGGCGTGGATGCGCTTTCTTTCTCGGGACATCAGTTCTACGGACCCAAGGGCGCAGCCGCCCTCTTCGTGCGCAAGGGCGTCCGGATCAAGCCGCAGATCGAAGGCGGCATCCAGGAAGACGGCAGGCGCGCGGGCACGGAAAACGTCCCTGCGCTCGTGGGGCTCGGCAAGGCGGCTGAACTTGCCGCTGCCGAGGTCGGCAACCGTATGAAGTACACCTCGCAGCTGCGGGATAAGCTGCAAAAAGGGCTCCAGGACCGCATTGAAGACATGGTCATCAACGGACATCCCGTGAGCAGGCTGCCGCACAATCTCAATGTTTCCTTCTGGTATGTGGAAGGGGAATCCATGCTCCTCTTCCTTAATATGGAAGGGATCTCCGTGTCGAGCGGCTCGGCGTGCACATCCCGGTCTCTCAAGTCCTCGCACGTCCTTACGTGTATCGGGACGGATGCCGCAGTAGCGAACGGAACACTGCTCATGACGCTTGGGATGGGCAACAGCGCCGAGGATATCGACTATGTGATCGAGAAATTGCCGCCAATTGTCCAACGATTGCGGGAGATGTCCCCGCTCTATGAAGATATGATGAAGAAGAAAAAAGCCGCGGCGCGATAAGCCTGACAGGCGAGGGAGCGCGCAGGAAGGTTGAAAACAATTAACCGTCTACGACGAATTTCAAGGAGGAAATGATGGAACAGTACAGTTCAAAGGTGATGGACCATTTTGCTCATCCGCACAATGTGGGAGAGATCGAGAACGCTGACGGCGTCGGCACCGTGGGGAACCCCGTGTGCGGCGACGTGATGCGCCTGTACATAAAAGTTGATAACAACGTTATTACGGACGCCAAATTCAAGACCTTCGGCTGCGGTGCGGCAATAGCCACAAGCAGCATGGTGACCGACCTGGTGAAGGGCAAATCCATCGATGAGGCGCTCAAAATATCGAATGCCGCTGTGGCCGAGGCGCTTGGCGGACTGCCGAAAGTCAAGATGCACTGTTCAGTCCTCGCCGAGGAGGCGCTGAAGTCTGCTCTCGACGACTATTACAAGAAAAAAGGCGTAGCGTCGCCCGTGAAGATGCCCGCCGAGTCGGGCCACGAACACGATATGGAGTGATCAAATTTCAGGATGCGGATTTCGGATTGCGAAGAATGAAGAATAGTGATCCTGAATCCCCATTGTGAAATAGAGAATTCCCTTATGGACATCAAAGAAATCAAACCCGATGACATCCTTGACTGTGTCGGCCTCGCTTGTCCGATGCCGATCTTTAAGGCCTCGAACAGGATCAAGGAGCTGACCCCGGGTCAGATACTCGAAGTGCAGTCCGATGATGACGGGATTGTAAAGGACATGCCCGCCTGGTGCAGGCTGACGGGAAACGGGTTCCTCGGCATAACGCAGGAGAACGGGGAATATCACGCCTATGTACGCAAGAAATAATCCGCTTCTCGCGGAGAACGCCGTGCCGGGTTCATTTGCCAGAGGCGTGTGGCGTCTTCTTCGTATTTTTTCTTAGTGAGCGGCGGCAGGACAACAGGCCTTCTGCCGCTCAACTTCACCTCATCGAAAACCTATCCACTGAAGGAGGGCGCGGGACTCCGCATCACGCTCAGGTGCAATTATCACGTTGGCGCTTCCTTTCCCGTCATTTATAGTCATATATGGCTATTGCGCTCCGATCGTCGCCGGAGTCGCCGTTCTTCTCATCTCCTCCCGCACA
>JAJYKN010000114.1 GCA_021788515.1 Nitrospirota bacterium
CGACACGGTGATTTTACCGTCAATATCGCCCTGATTCACGAGGCCAGGCCCGTTGCCGGCGTGATCTATGTTCCCGTAACGGGCGTCCTTTATTACGCCCAGAAAGGCGTGGGGTCGTTCAAGGTCGAAAACGGCAAAATAACAAAGCTTCCGGTCAAAGGGGAAAAAGACCTCTTAACTGTCGTGGGAAGCCGTTCTCACGCGACGCCGGAACTCGAGCAGTATATCCAGAAAATGAAAACAAAATATGGAGAGCTTGAGGTCATCTCCTGCGGCAGCTCCCTTAAATTCTGCATGGTCGCCGAAGGAAAAGCGGAAGTATACCCAAGACTCGGCCCGACCATGGAATGGGACACGGCAGCCGGCCAGATTATCGTCGAAGAGGCGGGCGGGCAGGTTCTCGAGTTTGAAACGAGGACTCCGATGCTTTACAATAAGGGAAATTTATTGAATCCCTTCTTTCTGGCCGTCAGAGGCAACCGGTATGTTTAGCAGGCTGTTGAAAAACCCTTCGTTCACCCTTCGACAGGCTCAGGGCGAACGGAGGGAGCATTGAAACGATTAACTTTTATCCGTTCGTGGTGAGCCTGCCGAACCACTCAAAATACTTTTTCAACAGCCTGTTAGAGAATTTTGAGCAATTGTGGAGCCGTTGTTTCCTGCGTTGCATGAGTGCAGCTGCCTGAACGTTCCCGGACAGGGCACTCACTTCTTCTCCCTCAGCTTCTTTGTTGTCCGGTAAAAATCACATTTTTCGCAGTTCTCATATTTCTGTGCAAAGGTCCCCTGCACCTTGCCTTCGCAGAACGTGCCCGCCACCACCCAGCAGACGCTGCCGAAATGAGGATGGGCCGGACATTTCGCGGTTGCGTCCTTGTCCCTGCCGCACTTCATGTATTCCCAGCATTTTAACTCCCCCGCCTTTTCCCCGTCCGGCTGCGGGAAATAGAGACTGAAGATGGAGCCGTGCCCTTTGACGCTCTCCGCCTTTACAAAGCCGCCATGCTCTTCAACGATCTTGCTCGTTATGGACAGGCCCAGGCCGGTGCCCTGTCCGATATTTTTCGTGGAAAAGAAGGGGTCGAAGATCAGCGGCAATTTGTCTTCATCGATCCCCATCCCTGTGTCGGACACCCTGAGGACGACATACCGTACGTCGTTCAGGTATTCGGTCTTTGCGGAAATCTTCAACTGTCCCCCGTGGGGCATTGCATCGAGGGCGTTGGTGATGAGATTGGTGAGCGCCTGCCTGAGCTGGTCTTTGTCCATCAAAACGAGGGGAAGGTCTTTTTCCATCGCGACCTCCAGGCCGACCGATTGCTCGGTGCAGAGGGGTTCGTGGAGGCCCACGACGTCATACAAAAATTCGACGATATCGTGCTTTTCCAGATGGAGCCGGGCGTCCCGTGAAAACTTCAGTACGTCCCGCAGTATCTTCTCGAGCCGGTCGACTTCACGGACGATGATCTCCGCGCGTTCCTTCTCTTTTTCGCCCGCCGCGCCCTTGGAGAGCCTGCGCGCGAACCCTCCGATGGCGGTCAAGGGGTTCCGTATTTCGTGCGCCACATCGGCGGTCATCCTGCCCAGCGCCGCAAGCTTTTCCGCCTGGACCAGCTTGTCCTGGGATTTTTTCAATGCCTCCGTCTTTTTCTCCACCTCCCGCTCCAGGGACACTGTCCACGCTTTCATCTCTTCTCTCGCTGTTTTGAGCTCCCCGGTCATGTCATTGAAGGTATGGACGAGCCGGCCGATTTCATCCTCCGACGACGCCGTTACCCTGCGTTCGAGGTCCCCCTGCGCAACGATCTCCATGGCGTTCGAAAGGGAGGTTACGGGTTTCAGGACGAATTTGCGGAGAACAATGTACAGCATGACGGCGATCGTGGCCATGAGGGCGAGGGTAGAGACCGTGGTGTGTATCGTTTGCTCTTTCATGGCCTTGTCGACGTCGGCCAGCGACAGGTCGGATTCCAGGATGCCGAGCACCCGCTGGTCCGGGGAATGGATATGGCAGGCTGCAGCGGAGGAGCAGGAAGGCTCGTTGTTGATGGGATCGATGAACGTCAGCAGGTTTTCGCCCCCGCTGCCCTGATAGGTCGTCCATTGACGCTCTTTGAGCAGCGTTGCGGAGGGCTTTTGAAGGCCGGCGTGGCAGCCCTGGCAGGCGCGCGCGGAACGGTCGACCGTGCGCCCGATTTCCGCCCGCTTCGATGAATAATAAATCGTTCCTTTGCCGTCGAACAGCCTGATGCCCCTGATGTCCTTTGCCGATCCCAGGTCGTCTATCGTCTGCTGGATGGCCTTCCTGTTGAACGTCAGCATGTCGTAGCGCACGCTTTTTTTCACGAGCTCGGAGTAGGAGACGGCGTCTTTCACGGCTTCGTTGATGCGATTGGTCCTGTCCGTGCGGACCAGGGTATACCAGGAGACGCCCCCGCCGATGATGATGAATGAAACGAGGACGATAATGAGTTTCGCGGCAAGAGATTTCGATATGAATGTGAGGACGTTCGTCATGCTGGGACCACAGGCTTTCCGTCTTGCCGTATGATACCTCAATTTTCTCACGGAATCATCAGCAGAATGCCGGGCAAACCGGGCCGGATCGTGAGTGATACTTTTACGCGGGTTGTATTAATCTTACCGTTGCATATTTTCAGAGGCAGACATGCTTCCAGCCCTTTTAGAATGCGATGGATATCTTGAAATCAGTATAGAACAGGAGTGCATAAAAAGTGAATTCCTGCTGTCAGCCCCAGGGATCGAATAGAGCTCGAAGTGGTATCGCTCGAAAAGCGCTTCCAGCATGTCTGCCTTTTCTCAGACGCGTTTGTTATGCAACGATAGGGTTAATACTTCTTCCACAGCTCCAGCACGTTCCTCGCTTGCCGGAACCCCAGCTTTCCGAGCGCCTTGGCATAAGGGCTCTTCACAGCAGGCACTTCATTGATCGTCTCAACAGTTATCTTCTGTATTGGATTGAACTCGCGGGTAAGCAGGTCCTTGAACAGGCCGAAATAGTCGACAAGATGCGGATCGTCAGGCGGAACCATGATCTCGAGGCTTTTTCCCTGGCGCTTCGAAATCATCACGAGCCTGCTGCCGTGATACACAAGGTAATTCGAGGGGATTCGTGGCGGAAGCGCAAGAGCTGAAATGCCGAGCCCGCAGAGGGACGCAGGGTCAACTGCGTTGATCCAGAACACCCGGTCCTGCTGCAGGGGCTCCTGGAGCATGCGGAACGCTTCATGAGAGATGAATTGCGGCCCGGAAAGGCCTTCGAAGAAATAGCCTGACAGCACCTCGCCGGAAAGCTCCATCAAGCGGAGCGACCTGAACACCGCACGCCACTGGAAAGGCGGAAGTTCGTTCGCCAGGAGGTCCCGGAAAAGCACGCCAAAGCGCTTCAAAAGCTGACGGATCCGGTCCTTCACCAGTTCCTCATCCGACAGGAGATCGCGCTCTTGCGGCAGGGGATCGATCCGGAGCCAGTTGCCTTCCAAAGGCCGGGAGACCTTCCACCGGCTGAAGCCGGACCTTCGAGAAGTGAGTCTCGCCTCGTCGCTGAACGTCTGCGCCGAGAAGCCGGTCATGGCGCCCTTTCTGATGGTGCGGAACGAATCACTCGTCACATTCCCCTTCCACGCCTCCTTCCACAAAAGCTCCGTGGCATGTACCGTATCCATGCGGGAGAACTCGGTTATGTCCAGGAAACTGTATCTCCCGCGCCGGTCCGGGATCAGGTGGTTGAGCTCTCCATCATGCTCTGTTCCGGAGGCGGGATGAAAAAGCTCCAAATCCTGGCGGAAGGCGAGGCTGATGCGCTTCTGTCCGCAGCCGAACCAGATGAGGTCGCTTTCGTGCATAAGCCTGTCCAGCCACTCGCTCTGATACGCCTGCATGCGGCTGGGCAGGAGGCATTCCTCCCACGCATTAACAGGAGCGGGCAGTCCGAAGAGCTGCTCCAGCCTCTCCTTCAGGTCATCCACGGATTCGCCTTTCAAGATAATGCCCTGCCAGGCCGCCAGATACAGCGGAAGCTGCGAAAGCGGAAGGGGCTCGAACGCGGGCTGGCGATAGCGGCGCGTCATGCGCAGCAGGATCTCGAGGTTTCCGCTGTCGCAGATTTCGAGCGAGCTGCTCTCTTCTCCAAAGCGGTCCATGACAAGGTCCTGCGTTTCGATCAAAGGTTCGATCGCTTCATCGACCCGTTCAATGGTGATGCCGAGCAGATGAACAAGGTTTTCTTTCTCCACAGGTCCGTAAAAGGACAACCACTCCGAAAGAAAGCTTGTAAGGTCGTACTCCTCCGACGCTTGAGCTGACTCCGGGACGTCGCGCAGGAATGACAGCGCTCGCCGTTTCACGGTTTCCGCTTTTTCGTCGTCAGTCACCGGCTGGATCGATAGAACGTCGGAATGAAGCCGGAAAGCGACGACAACCTTCGGCAGCGTTTCGAGAGCGCACAAAAGCGGGTGCCTGACCCCGGGCCAACTGACCCAGAACAGTTTCCTTGTCTGGGATGCGAGCCACTCACCTGCGTCCTGTTCAAGGTCCCTCCTGATCGCGAAAGCCAGCTCCTTCCACTCCGGTTCCGGGACGAGAAGCCGTTCCTTTATCCAATCCAGAAGTTCGACAGCTGATGCAGGCGGATACCCCGGGGCTGTACGTTTGAGTTTGCTGTCCAGAATACGGATAAGCTCAGAAGGAATCTTCGGACGGAGAAGGGACGAGAACAGAAGTTCCTTGATGAGATCAGGACGGAGCGCCGACTCTTTTGCCAGGATCGGCGTATCGTCCTCGTACATATACTTGTTCGTCTGCTTCCAGACGAGATTTCCGGCAAAAGGCGAGGCCGCCCTGGTCACCGTTTCGCTCACGCGTACCATTCCTGTCTGGAGTTCTTCGATCATCGTCTTGACGTGCTGGAGATCAAACTCGTCCTCAAGACAGGTACGCCATGTTTCGAGCAGGATCGGAAAATCTTCGTAGGAATGTACTGCTGCAAGCAGTTCCTTGGACCTGAGCCGGATGATCCAGAGCGGCATTCTCCGCTTGAAGCCGGACTTCGGGAGCAGGAGCGCCCGCTCGGCATTCTCCCGGAACCGTGCGCCGAAAAATCCCGTCTGTTCGAGCCGTTTTCTGAGGAACGTCTCGACGTTTTCAGGGGTCAGGAAAGAAAAAAAGTCATGGACCTCGAATTCGCGCGGCAGCATAAGCAGGATCGCATCATCGTTCCCGATAAGCTGGAGCGGCGCCCGCTTCTTCTCTTCCCAGGCCTGGGCCAGGGCAAGAGCAAAGGGCCGGTTCACCTTTCCTCCCCAGAAGGTATGCAGGATCACCTGCTTGAAATCGCCGCGGCCCCCGGGCTCCTCCACGTGCTCGATCAAAAGATGGTGACGGTGCGGAAGGCTTGTGCCGATTGCTTCCTTTTGCAGTTTTAAAAACCCGATGAGCTCGTCTGCAGCTGCTTCTTCCATGGCATAGCGGCCAAGAAGCTCCTGCCGGAAATCAGAAGAATCGAGCGACTTGTCCGCGTGTTCGAGGAACAAACCGATCCGCTCCGAAAAATGAAAATCCCGGTCCTGCTGTTCCGCTTTCCAGAACGGGAAGATGCCCGTCGCTGAACGGACAGGCACGACTTCGACGTCGTTATGCGTGATCTTCTCGATCCGCCAGAGCTGGGTGCCGAGGGTGAAGGTCTCACCCACA
>JAJYKN010000115.1 GCA_021788515.1 Nitrospirota bacterium
TCCATCGTGGCCACGTTTTTCTGATTGATCTGCAGAATAATATCGCCGGGTTTTACCCCGGAATCAGCGACCCTGCTGCCTGCTTCCACCTTGATGACCAGCACACCCCTCTCGGTTTCATCGTAACCATAGCGCTGCGCAAGGACCGGGGTCAGCTGGCGGACAACCAGGCCGGCCAGGGCCGTACTTTCTTCTTCATTCGGAGCAGCGCCGGAATCCGGCTCGCCGGTTGAGGCCTCGGCAATCTTTTTCGGCAGTTCCGCGATGACAACGTCGAGCTCTATTTCCTTTTTCTGGCGAAACACCTTGACCTTAATCTTGGAGCCGATCGGCGTCTGCGACACCATGTTACGCAAATGCCCCGTATCCTCAACGACCCTGCCGTCATACTGGAGTATCACGTCTCCCTGTTTGATCCCCGCCTTCTCCGCCGGGCTCCCCTTCATCACGCCCGAGACAAGCGCGCCCTTCAGGTCCTTGACGCCGAACTCTTCCGCAAGGTCAGACGTGACTTCCTGGATACTGACGCCGAGCCAGCCGCGCACGACCTTTTTGTATTTTATCAGGCTGTCCATGACCTGACGCGCCATGCTGCTCGGCACGGCGAACCCGATGCCCTGGTACCCTCCGGTCCGGGACAGGATGGCGGTATTAATCCCGATCAGCTCCCCCCGGGCGTTGACGAGCGCGCCGCCTGAATTGCCAGGATTGATGGCCGCATCGGTCTGGATGAAGTCTTCGTAATCCGCTATGCCGACATTGGCGCGGCCGACGGCGCTGATCACGCCCATGGTAACGGTCTGGTTCAACCCGAAGGGGTTCCCGATCGCGAACACGGTCTCCCCCACTTTCAATTTATCGGAATCCCCCCACGGCAGCGCAGGCAAATCTTTTGCATCGATCTTAATAACGGCGATATCGGTTTTCGGGTCCGCTCCGATCACCTTGGCTTTATAGTCCTTCTTGTTCAAGAGCAGGACTTTGATCTCCTGCGCTTTTTCTATCACGTGATTGTTCGTAACGATGTAGCCGTCCGCTGACACGATGACTCCGGACCCCAAGCTTTGCTCCTTATGTTCCTTCGGAACGTTCGGATGGGGGAACTGGTCGCCGAAAAATCTCCTGAAGAAGGGGTCGTCGAAGAGGTCAAACGGCGCCTCGTCCCGCGACTTGATCACCCTCGTCGTGGATATATTCACGACCGACGGCGTTGCAACCGCTGCGACCTCTGACTGGGCTTCGGAGAGCTGCGTCAGGATATCGATCGATTTGGACGATATCTGGCTCTTGGCAGGAAGGGGCGAGGTGATGTTGAGACGCGACGACAACACAAGCCCGACAAACACGCCGAGAACGAGAATGAACGCCGCCCCGAAATAGAATCTCTTCTTGTTCATCATTATTAAAAAACCTCCAGCAGGCAGGGTTGTTCGAAATCCAGAGTATCCATCGACAATACGTTCTTTCCGGATTTTGTTATTCTACCAGAAAGAAGCGAGAGTTTTCAAGCCCTTTTTATTATTGACAAAAACAGCTCGTGCACTATAATACTGTCTAAATTCGCCGCAGAGCAAGGGAGAGCCTATCTTGATGTCAACGCACCCTGACAAACAAGCAACCCTTCACCGCCTGGAAAAACTGGACAAAAAATATATCTGGCATCCCTTTACCCAGATGCAGGAATGGGAAAAAGAACCTCAACTCATCATCGAGAGCGGCAAGGGGTGCACGCTCACCGACGTTCATGGGAAACGCTACATCGACGGTGTGTCCTCGCTTTGGGTCACGGTTCACGGCCATCGGAAAAAAGAAATCAACGCAGCCATAACAAAACAGCTCGGGAAAGTGGGCCATACCACCCTGCTCGGCCTTTCAAACGTTCCGGCCATTCTCCTCGCGGAAAAACTGGTAAACATCGCGCCAAAAGGCCTCTCGAAGGTCTTTTACTCCGACAGCGGGTCCACGTCCGTGGAAATCGCGCTCAAGATCGCCTTTCAATACTGGCAGCAGAAAGGCCCCCAGTTTCAAAAAAAGACCGGGTTTCTCTCACTCACGGAAGCATATCACGGCGACACCATAGGGTCCGTAAGCGTAGGAGGCATCGAACTCTTCCACGCGACCTACAAACCGCTCTTATTTCCCACCTACAAGATTGAATCGCCGCATTGTTACCGCTGCAAGTATGGATTGAGCTATCCGGAATGCCAGAAAACCTGCCTGGTCCACGCCGAGAGAGCAATCCAGAAATATGCCTCCGTGACCGCCGCGCTGATCATCGAGCCGCTCGTGCAGGGTGCTGCCGGCATGCTTATGCAGCCGCCGGGCTATTTGAAGAAGATCCGGGAACTATGCACGAAAAATAATGTACTTTTGATCGCCGATGAAGTTGCAACCGGCTTCGGAAGGACCGGAAAGATGTTCGCCTGTGAACACGAGCAGGTCGCGCCGGACATCTTGTGCATTGCCAAAGGCATCACAGGAGGCTACCTCCCGCTTGCGGCAACACTCACCACCGACGAGATCTACGGTGGATTTCTCGGGGAATACCGTGAGTTTAAAACCTTCTTTCACGGCCATACGTATACCGGCAACCCGCTCGCCTGCGCCTCTGCAATCGCCAGCATCGACCTTTTTCGAAGTGAAAAGATCCTCTCGAAGCTTCAGCCGAAGATTGCCTACCTTGCAAAAGGATTAAAACAGCTCAGGGCGCTGGAACATGTAGGTGAGGTCAGGCAGAAGGGGTTCATGGCCGGCATCGAACTGGTAAACAACCGGCTGACAAAAGAGCCTTATCCTGTGAATGCCAAAATCGGCTCTCGGGTCACCCTCGAATGCCGCAAACAAGGCCTCATTATACGACCGCTGGGCAATGTGATCGTGTTCATGCCGCCGCTTTCAATATCTCTGAAGGAACTGCAACGCTCATTGCAGATCCTGCACGCCTCCATTAGTGAAATCACGAAGAACAGGTGAGTGCTCCGGCCCCGCGCTTATTTATCCCTGGCCGTTTCAGCAGGTTCGTGAGAGGACGCCTCGCCCGGTTCCTGCACCATTTCATTCAGTGCCTTTATTGCTTTGGCCGCTTTCTTGCCCTTCTCCTCGGACCGGTGCTTTGCATCTTCGATTGCGCCACCCGTCGTTCGGACCAGTCGAATCGCATCTCCGGCATGCATAAAGAGCAGATAAACGGTCACTGCCCAAACGAGGGTAATGCGGGCGATAACAACCGCTTTTTTGTGATCAGCCTCCAGTATTCCCAGAACCATAAAAATGTCAACAAATCATTAAGGGTATTTTTGGGGTATGCTCCTTCAACTCTGCCCGAAGGGAGAGCATGCACGAGATCCTGTCCAGGCGAAAGGCCTGCAACAACCTGCGTAAACAGGAACGCGATTCCAGAGGAAGGCCGGATTGCCAGCCTACCCTTCATCCGGTGTTTTTTCTTGACAAAACGCGGCCATCTCTATATAATTCCAATCTTACAGCCCCGGGAGTAAAAGAAATGGTCATCAAAATCAACGACATACCTCCGGAGGGGCTCACCCTGGAGCTTGCGCAGAAACTGGATTTGTTCGATAAAGGCGTCGACTCCACGGAGTTTACGGCGTTGCTCCGGATAACCCCGGAAGGAAAAGGTATCTTCAACATTGCCGGGCGGGTCCGATCATCGGCAATACTTGAATGCAGCCGCTGCTTGACCAGCTTTCCCTACCGGATCGATACTGAGTTGAACGTTGACCTGACCCCGGCAAGCTCCCTGGGCACTGGTCCCGAACATGAGCTCGTTGCGGGAGAGCTTGATGTAGAGTTTTACCGGGGAGAGCAGATTGAGCCGGTCGAGTTCATAAAGGAGCAGTTGCTCATTTCCCTGCCCATGGTCCCGCTCCACAGTCCTGACTGCAAGGGCCTTTGCAGCGTCTGCGGAACGGACCTGAATAAGACGGAATGCGGTCATCAGCGGAACGGGCCGGGAGAATTCGGCGCCTTTTCCGCTTTGAAGGATTTACTTAAAAAATGACGGTTTCTCTCCGGAGAAATGCCGCCCTGAGCGAAGCGAAGGGCCTCTCAACAAAAATAGCTTAAGGAGCATTACACGAAATGGCAAACCCAAAACACAGACATTCCAAATCCCGCAGAGACAAGAGACGCACACAAAAACAAAAACTCACCGCCCCGAACCTAACGGCCTGCCCGCAGTGTCAGGAGGTCAAGCAGCCGCATCACGCTTGCATGTCCTGCGGCACCTACAACGGCCGCGAGATCGTAACTGTTCAGCACATATAATACGAAGCGTGCTCAAAGGCAAAGGGATGATACTGTTTTTCCGTATGACCCTTTGCCTTTTATATTGTAGGGAGTCTGTATGAAGATTGCCGTTGATGCCATGGGGGGGGACAATGCGCCGCATGCCGTCGTCGCCGGGGCTGTTGAAGCCTCAGCGGAGTACGGCATCAGCATCATCCTTGTCGGCATCGAGCAGATCGTCCAGAAAGAACTGGACAAGTACCCTCAGGCTCAAACGCTCCCCCTGGAGATTCGAAATGCCACCGAAGTCGTGGACATGCTCGATTCCCCTGCCACGGTCTTTCGCAGGAAAAAAAATTCGTCCATTCGCGTGGCCAATGACCTGGTCAAGAGCGGCGAGGCGGTTGCCGTAGTCAGTGCCGGGCATTCCGGCGCAGCCATGACAACATCGCTGTTCGTCCTGGGACCGATCGAGGGCGTCGAACGGCCGGCTATTGCTACCTTTATGCCGTCCATCAAAGGCACGTCCATCATCCTCGATATGGGCGCAAACGTGGATTGCAAACCGAACCACCTCCTGCAATTCGCCGTCATGGGCGACGTCTACGCGAAGTATCTGCTGAAGATCCCCAATCCCCGCGTAGGGCTCCTTTCCATCGGGGAGGAGGAAACCAAGGGGAACGAACTGACGAAGGAAGCTTTCAAGCTCCTGACCGAGACCTCGCTCAATTTCATCGGGAACGTCGAGGGGCGTGATGTCATGTCCGGCAATGCGGACGTGATCGTCTGTGATGGTTTTGTCGGCAACGTCGTGCTCAAAGTTTCCGAATCCGTTGTCGAGGCCATCGGCCTCTACATCCGGGAAGGAATCGGCAAGAGCCTGATACGGAAGCTGGGCTACCTGCTGATGCGGCCCGCGTTCGATTCGTTCAAACGCCGCGTCGATTACGCCGAATACGGCGGAGCGCCCCTGGTCGGCATCAACGGGATCAGCATCATCGGCCACGGCCGTTCTTCCGCTCGTGCCATAAAAAATGCCATCCGCGTCGCCGCCGAGCTTGCGAAAAGCGAAGTCAACAAACACCTCCACGAGGATATCGAAAAAAATATGGAACTGACCAGGACCAGATGATTCACGCACGGATAACAGGGACCGGCTCGTTCGCACCCAAGAAAATCATCACCAACCAGGATCTGGAAAAACTCGTCGATACCAGCGATGAATGGATCACGGAGCGAACGGGCATCAAGGAGCGCAGGATAGCGGAAAAGGGCCAGAACACCTCCGACCTCGCGTATGAAGCCGGGAAGAAAGCACTGAAAGCGGCGGGGCTCACCGCTCAGGAACTGGACCTCATTCTGGTCGCGACCATGACGCCGGACACGATCCTCCCGAGCATGGGATGCGTGCTGCAGGATAAGCTCGGGGCAAAGAACGCAGCAGCCTTCGATATTGCCGCCGCCTGT
>JAJYKN010000116.1 GCA_021788515.1 Nitrospirota bacterium
TTCCCGTTCCGTCACCTGTTTCTGGAACCGTTCCTTCTGGTCGACGGGGTCGTTCAGCTCCGAGAACGCATTTGCGAGTTCCCTGCCCACGACAAACAACTCGAAGCGCTCCACATAGTCGGGGTTTTCGTCGCACTTCTTGGAGAGCGGAGAAATGTCCGTGGGATAGTCCGTGACAAAAGTGGGCTGAATGAGTTTGGGCTCGACCAGGGCCTCAAAGATCTCGTTTAATATTTTCCCGAGGGGCTCTCCGCCCTTGAGATTCGCGCCCAGCTTCTTTGCATAGTCCCGCGCTTTCCCGGCATCGATCAGCACCTCATCCGGCACACCGGCCTGGCGAAGAGAGTCGAGGTAGGTAACCCGTTTCCACGGCGGCGCAAGGCTGATTTTGTGCCCTTCGTATTCGACGTCCGTGGTGCCGAGCACTTCCTGGGCCACCTGGCTCACCATCTGCTCGGTCAGGTCCAGCAAATACCGGTAGTCGGCGTAGGCGGTATAAAATTCGAGCATGGTGAATTCGGGGTTGTGGCGCGTGGAAATACCCTCATTGCGGAAATTCCGGTTGATCTCGTAGACCCGTTCGAATCCGCCCACGAGGAGCCGTTTGAGGTAGAGTTCAGGCGCAATGCGGAGATAGAGGTCCATGTCCAGGGCATTATGATGGGTCTTGAACGGCTTGGCCGTAGCTCCTCCGGGGATGGACTGCATCATGGGGGTTTCCACCTCGAGATACCCCCGCGCGTTCAGGAAGCTCCGGATCGCCTGCACGATCTTCGTGCGCAGCATAAAGACGTTCTTCACCTCGGGGTTCACGATGAGGTCCACATACCGCTGGCGGTACCGCAGTTCCACGTCGGTGAGACCATGCCACTTCTCGGGCAGGGGCCGGAGTGATTTCGAGAGAAGAGTGAATTCCTCCATCTCAACCGTCAGTTCATTCGTTTTGGTGCGGAAGAGAAACCCCTTCACTCCGATAAAATCGCCGATGTCGATCTTTTTAAAAAGCGCGTACCGGTCCTCGCCGAGCGTGTTCTTTTGGAAATAGACCTGGATCCGGCCCGAACCGTCCTGGATATGGCCGAATCCGGCTTTGCCGAAGCTTCGCATGGCAACGATTCTGCCCGCGATAACAACTTCGATGCGCTTTGCCTCCAGCTCTTCTTTCGTCGTATTGCCGTACGCATCGATGAGCGCCTGCGCCGACGTCGATACGTCAAACCTTCCGGCGTACGGCTTCGTTCCCATCGCGCTGATTTCAGCAAGCTTTTTAAACCGCTGCTGGATCAGTTCGTTGTAATCTTCCATGCAAAACCCCTTTTGTCCCGGCAATCAGCCGCAGCAAGCGCGCATGTGCCCGGTAAATTATCCCGCGGCCCGCACTGACGTAAGCGGTCAATTTTTAATTTTTTTTGGTTCGATGCGGATTATACTGATTATGGACTAATGCTGTCAAGAAATAAACCGGATTCGCTCCTTCGTCCTGGTCAGAACCGGTATCGGTAATCGACTCCTGCCGTGAAATCCGGAGCGCCCGACGTATCAGGATCCTCGGTTATGGCAATCCCGACGGAGGCCGGGCCATGAAAACGGTACCTTCCGCCGATGCTCGCCATCATCGAAGAGTCGTCCATGCTCCTCACCCCGGTTTTTGGGAAAGGGGAAGTCTCAACCATCATCTGCGCATTCAACAGCACTTGGCGGGACAACATCCATTCCAGTCCAGCGCCGCCGTAATAATAATTCTTGAGATTCACCTCGTCTTTCCCATGAAGCCCCTTGATGAGGCCCATGCCGGCATTGACGTAGAGCATGACATCGTACCGCAACGGCTCGTTCAGAAGCAGCGCAATCCCCCCGTTCGTTTCCCCGCTCCCGAATCCGTACCCGGGATCTCCCGTGGGAATGTTCAGAAACCCCTGGATACTGACGATCGATTCGTTCATTCGGTAGAGGGCTTGCTTGATCTCGAGCATGATGTCGCCGACGCCTGTTTTATTGGGTTCCTCATGCATGACGGTCTTGCCGTCACGGGTGACGTCGAAAAGAAAAACATTTTTCGGACGGTTGCTCCTCCCATAGGTGCCGTTCATTCCCAAGACACGATGATAGACATCCAGGAAATCGTCCATGAAACCGTTGCCGTACCTGATAACCGGCAGGTCGAACCCGATTTCCGTGGATTCTCCCACGAGATGTTTCAGTTGAATGTCAAACTGAGCGGTTTCGAGATCAATACCAAAATGCCAATCCTTGTATCCATCCACCAGGTAGGTACTGGAATAGGAGAAGTTGAGATCCAAGGCATTCTCCGGTTCAGCAGATGCCAGAGAAGGGGGGCCGAGCGGAACGTACAATGGGTGGCCGTTTTTGACGACAAGAGGTCCTTCAAAGCTCCCGGCAAAAGACGTGGTCGCCATGAATGTTGCGAGCAGGATAAAAGAGAGCGTCTTCTTTTGACAAGGCATCCATGGTCTGCAAAAAATCATGTCAGATTGAGAGGGAACAAGCAGCTGTGCTTATAAGAAAAAATGTGGCGCTTTTTTGCGCATATTTCCCCTTCCTCTGGTCACTTGCTTGCCAACAATCTGAGTACTTCAAGATACTTCTCGCTCGTTTTCCTGACCACATCATCGGGAAGCACGGGCGCCGGCGGTTTCTGGTCCCAGGTCAGTGAAAGAAGATAATCCCTGACAAACTGCTTGTCATAACTCTTCTGCACAACTCCTTCCCGGTAGCCGCTTTTCGGCCAGAAGCGGGAGGAATCGGGGGTGAGCACTTCGTCGATCAGGATGACCTCATTGTTGTATATCCCGAATTCGAGTTTCGTATCAGCGATAATAATGCCCTTGGATTCAGCAATATCACAGGCCCGGTTATACACTGCGAGGGCGTACGACTTGATCTTTTCGGCAACATCTTTTCCTACCAGTTTTACCACTGTGCCGAAATCGATATTTACATCGTGCTCGCCCACTTCGGCCTTGGTGGACGGTGTAAAAACAGGCGTGGGAAGCCGCGATGCCTCGGTCAGCCCCTGCGGAAGCTTAATGCCGCTCACCGACCCGGTTGTCTTGTATTCCTTGAGCCCGGAACCCGTGAGATAGCCGCGGACGATACACTCCACCGGAAGCGGCTGCGACTTCCTCACCAGCATGCTCCTGTCCGCGAGGATTGCCGCATGGGGCCGGCACTCCGGAGGGAAGTCTTTGACGTCCGTGGACAGGAGGTGGTTCTTCACAATCGTTTCCATCTGGGAAAACCAGTACTTGGAAATCTGCGTCAGGACCCTCCCCTTTTCCGGCACGGCGTTCGGAAGCACGACGTCGAAGGCGGAAATCCTGTCCGTCGCAACAATGAGAAGGGTATCTCCCAGATCGTAAATATCACGGACTTTTCCCCGCCTGGGCGGCCGCAATCCTGCAAGATCAGTCTTGAGTACCAGTGGTGTCGTCATCTTCACCTCGTTCATGATTTTCCGGCGCATACTTGAGGATGCGGATCCGGGATATCCGGTTTTTGCGGAGCCGGAGCACGGTAAACATCAGGTTGGCGAATTTCATCTGGTCGCCTTCCGAGGGCAGCCGTCCGAACAGGCCCAGGACAAAACCGCCGATAGTCTCGAACTCATCCTCCGGAAGCTGAACACCCAGTTTTTTATTCAGCAATCCTATGTCCGTCCTGCCGTCCACGACGTAGCGATTGGCGGCAACTTCATGGATTTCGCGCAAATCCTTTTCCTGCTCGTCGCGGATGTCTCCGACGATTTCCTCGATAAGGTCTTCCATGGTAACAAGGCCGTCGGTCCCCCCGTACTCATCCCCCACGAGGGCGAGGTGAATGCGCTTTTCGCGCATCTCCTTCAGCAGAACGCTCACGTTTTTATTCGGCGGTACAAAATAGGGTTTGCGAAGAACTCCTCCGAGCTGAACCTGCTGGTTTTCCATGTGAAGCGCAAGGATATCCTTAAGATAAACGACGCCGATGATGTTGTCAATGGTCTCGCTGTACACCGGTAAACGGGAAAATCCTTTTTCATTCATCGTGCGGAGAATGACATCGATATCATTTCCGGTCTCGACGGCCACGATCTCGGTCCGGGGGACCATCACCTCTTTGACCACCGTATCGGTAAACCGGAAGACGCTGTGGATCAAGTCCTCCTCAGAGGATTCAAAGACGCCGCTCTTGCGGCCTTCCCGTATTAGGTATTTCACCTCATCTTCCGAAATGAAATTGGGTTCCTGCCCCTGTTCGAGCTTGAATAACCGAAGGACAATATTGCTCGACCTGACCAGAACCCGGAGAACGACAGACAGCGCCCGCGAGAGAAAATCAATGGGAACGGAGGTAAAAAAGGCAATCCGTTCGGAATGACGAATCGCGAGCGACTTGGGGACCAGTTCTCCGATAACGATAGTGACGTAGGTGATCATACTCACCATGATGACAACCGCAAGCGGTTCGGCGATTTTCTGGATAAAGGCAACGGGCAATGAAAGCAAGAGCGGTTTGACATGAACGACGGCGATAATACCGCCTATCGCCGCCGCCAGGGTCCCTACGAGGGTGATGCCGATCTGGACCGTTCCCAAAAATCGCTCGGGCTCTTCGAGGAGCCTTTGGACTCTCCTCGCCGCCGGGTCCCCGCTCTTGACCAGGTGTCGCACGCGGCTTTTCCTGAGCGAAATCAGGGATATTTCAGACGCCGAAAAAAAGCCGTTTACGATGATCAACGATGCAATCAGCAGTATGTCGAATAGCCACATAGAGGTACCTAGAACCCGTACTCCTTCCACCGCTCTTCGACTTTTTGTTGAATATGCAGGTCCATTTTTATTTCATCGGGCCACGGCCGCTGGAATCCCTCACCCGGCCCCTTGCGCGTCGCATCGATCCCCATTTTACCGCCGAAACCGATCTGCGGGCATGAGTGATCGAGAATGTCGAGCGGACCGTCGGAAATGATCACGTCGCGCTGCGGGTCCACGTGGTTCATGACCTTCCACGTGACCTCGGAATAATCGTGGATATTGACGTCTTCGTCGCAGACGATCACGAACTTGGAGAGCATCAGCATGCCCGTGCCCCAGATCGTATGAAGCACTTTTTTTCCATGCCCCGGGTACCGTTTTTTAATCTTCACAATGACGTTGTTGTGAAATACGCCTTCGACGGGCATATCCATATCGAGGATATCGGGCGCAACCATCTGAAGAAGGGGAAGAAAAATCCGTTCCGTCGCCTTTCCGAGATACGCGTCTTCCTGCGGCGGCCGCCCCACCAGCGTTGCCGGATAAATAGCATCTTTCCGGTGGGTGATCGCCGTAATGTGGAACACCGGGTACTGATCGGCCTCTGAATAGTACCCCGTGTGATCTCCGAAGGGGCCCTCCACCCTCCGCTCACGGGGATCGACGAACCCTTCGAGCACAAATTCAGCTTCCGCAGGGACCCGGACGTTGACAGTCTTCCCCTGCACGACTTCAAGCGGCTTATTCCTCAAGAACCCTGCAAAAAGAAATTCCCCGATGACCGGCGGCAGGGGCGCGGTCGAGGCATAAATGATCGAGGGGTCGGCTCCTATGGCAACGGCCACTTCCATCCGCTTGCCGATGGCTTCATAATGCTGGTAGTGACGCGCGCCGTCCTTGTGTTTGTGCCAATGCATGCCCGTC
>JAJYKN010000117.1 GCA_021788515.1 Nitrospirota bacterium
GTCGGCAGGGAGTCGCTTACGGCGAGCGAGTTCAACCGACTCCTCAGCATGACAGGGTCAGGCGGCAATGTGAGTCCAGAGCGTGCTCTTGCGGCAGCAATATGGGTCAAGGGTCTCACCCTGCTCGACCCGTTTTTTGAACTCCCCTGTTTTGGACCGCAGGTCCGCGTCCGAGAGGCCCGCGACCCCTTCCTCAAGTGCGTTTATCTGGTCCACCAGCACCTGGATGCGCTTCAGTTCCCGCTCGTTTGCGGTGCCGAATACTTTTTTCAAAATCGTGCCGATCATCTGTCTCTTCTCCGCGTTCAGTAACCTGCGGCAGCCTATGAGCGCGGCCGGCCGAGGTGAATAGTTTTCATGAGATTTTTTTATATTATCATTTCTGCTGAGGAATTCAAGAGAATAATCTTTTCGAGGTGCGCGGGACCCGTCTTTGTTCGCTTGCGGGCGCGATTCCCGCAGTGATGCTCTCCTGCAGGGACGTTCATGACGAAACCTTTCAGGGACCCTCTGCAAGATCGCCGACGCCCCGCGCAAAAGGGCCATCAGCTAATAATGTGCGCGCTATTGCAGCATTTCTTGCTTGACAAAACAACGTTATAAGTGTAAAAAAATAATCATGAAGAGCATTTTTACCGATAAATCAATATTCGAAATGCAGGCTGAGATCTGCAAAACGCTCACCAATCCCAAGCGCATTGAAATTCTGAACACGCTGAAAAACGAAGAAAAGACCGTAACCGAACTGGTAGCCGCCCTGGGCGCTTCCAAGGCGAATGTATCCCAGCACCTTGCTGTCATGCGTCACAAGGGCATCCTGTCAACAAGGCGTGAAGGGGTCAATATTTACTACCGCGTATCGAATCCCAAGGTCATTGAAGCATGTTCCCTCATGAAAGAAGTGCTTTATGAACAGCATGCAGGCAAAAAAAAAGCAGTAACGGGAATATTAGGCTGACCGTCAACGCGCGATAAGACCTCGGTTATCCCCCTCATGGTACCCATTTCATCCCAATAACAACATCAAGTCATCCATCCATTGCGGGCAATCTCCTCGCGTCGCACGAAAAAAAGGAGGGCTTGCGTCCTCCTTTCAGTAATAGATTTTGCTTCGTTCTGCTCTGTTACGTCTAGGGAACAATAAAAGTATCGAAAATAGTAAAACTGATGCCGGTCACGTTCGCTCCGTCACGACCACGGCCGTGGGTATCGTCGCTCCGTATACTCCCTGCGGCTCGCCTGGATCAGACATCTGATTGCCTTTAACATCCTGGACACACCCGTCTTCCGGCTCCTGGGTTCACCCAACTGACCTCGCTGGAGTCAAGGCATCTTCCACTATTCAACCTTCTTCGTTTCTTTCTTCTTGCCCTCTTGCTTGTCCTCTTTCCGGTCTGCCCTTTTTTGGTCTTCCTTCTTCATTTCCTGCTCCGGGGCCTTTTTCTCTTCCTTCACTTCAGCCGGCGGCTCGGCCTTCACCAGGTCGAGCGTCTTCTTCGCGTCCGGGATGAGCGCGCTGTCGGGGTACTGCTTCATGAACTCTTCAAGTCCCTTTGCGGCCCCCGCACGGTCTCCTTTGCCGGCGAGCTCCACACTGGACTTGAACTTTCCGAGTTCCTCCTCGGTCACCGCCGACTCTCCCTTGCGGCCCTTCCAGTAGAGTTTTACCTGGGAATCCTGCTTGGCGCCCCGGACCCCGGCAACACCGGTGCTCGTGGCGATCTCTTTCCTGGGAAGGATCTTCTCGATCTTTTTCTGAATGGCCTTGAGCCAGTCCGAAAGAGCCGAGCTCTTCTGCTCCTGGGCCAGGACGGTGGTCGCGCAGCACAGACCGATAATCATCAAGCAGGAAAAGAGTTTCTTGGGCATAGGGCCTCCTTTTATCGAATGCATTATCCTTTTTTAAATCACTTCACTCCCAGGCTCGAAGCAATATCGCTGTACTGTCTCACCACCCGCGGGTCGATTGCCGCCGCATCCTGGAAGCGCTTTTTGGCCTCGTCCGTCTTTTTCAGTTTCTGGAGCGAGTGTGCCAGGTTCACCATGATTCCCGGATCACCGGGAGCGGCCTGGAGCGAGGCGGTGTAGGCCTGCAGCGCTTCTTCATACTTGCCCTGCATAAACCGGATGTTCCCGATGTTGTTGTGCGCCGCGGCGTTCCCTGTGTCGTTCGCTAACATCTTTTCGAATTGTTCCAGCGCCTCTGCATAAAGCCCGTACTCGCCGTACAGGATGCCGAGCTGGGTCAGAGCGTCCAGGTCGTCCGGCTTCTTGACGAGCTTTTCGCGGTATTCGGCGGAGAGGTGGGTAAGACGCTGACCCGCCAACGTTTCAAGCTCGTCCTTGTATTTTGCCTCAATATCCTCGCTCTTGACCTTGGCCGGCTTGAAATCAGCCGGCGGCAGGGTGACGGGTTTGAACTGTTCCCAGGCCTTGTGCACGCCGACGATGTCCGCCTTTCCTTTTGCCGTCCAGTCGCGGTATTCTTCGGCGCCCTTTTTCCACGCCTCGGTAAACGACGATCCCACCACGGTCATCTCGAGCGGGATCCAGGCCGTCCCCTGGTGCAGAACGAGCAATTCATCGGGGAAGCCGAGCGTCCCTCGCTCCTTCTCGGAGACGCCGGTATTGAACATGACAAAAACATGTCCCGGCACGTCAATGAACGCCGTCTCGATCCCGATGTTTTCCGCGGCAGCGGCAAACATCGTGGAAAGACCGTCGCAATCGCCGCTCTTCTGCGCAAGGACATCGCGGGGATAGAGCGTATAATCCACGATCGTCGAATTTGCGGAGAACTCCGCGTAGGGCGTGGGATCGACGAGGTAAACGACGCCCATAACGCCGAGTGACTCGTAGATGGCCCGTGCGTACACGATCGACTGGTGCAGATTGGGGAACGCATCCACATAGGGCTGGACCGCGGCGCGGGTGAAGTCCGTCACCACCTGGTCTTTAAACGTCACGAAGGAACCCACTTTCGTTTTCTGGTCCCACCGTATCGCGTGACGTTCGTAGAGCGTCACGGGGAAGCTGCGGGTCACCATCTTGGGCTCACCGCCCTCGTAATAGGTGAGTTTCAGCTCGCTCTGCAGCGGCGTGTTTTCGTTCACCTCGAGGATCTTATTGCTGAAGACAGGCTTGAGCTGCAGTTCAACGCTCTGTTTCAGAGCGATGTCCGTCATTTCAATTTCCGTGGGAAAGTCCATGAAATCCTTGATGCTGAAGCTGAGCTTCACCTTCGCATAGGTCTGGTCGGTGTTGTTGACGATCACGATCTTCCCCAGCGGATGCGCCTCGTAATGCTTGTATGCGGCCGCGAAAATTTCGCCCATCTCGATCTTGTCGATTTCGAGGGGAGGCGCCGTCAAGAGCGCCTTGGGCGTCATGGCCGTTACCTCGCTCCCCGGACTTTCATCTCCCTCCTTGCCCACGGCGGTGATCTTGTAGCTGTACTCCGTCTCGTCCTCAAGCGGCCTGTCCACGTATACGTTTTTGTCGCACGCGACGAGGAACTCGAATTTGTCAACCGCCTTTTTCTTGCGATAGATGTTGTAGTGGGCCAGATAGGGTTCCGAGTTTGGTCGCCACGAAAGGGTTGCCTGTTTTTCCCGCGCTTCGACCGAGACCTTGCTCGGCTCCGCGGGCACCAGCCTGGGTGTGGCGGCCGTTATTGTTGCCGAGGGTCCGCTTTCATTTCCTTCGATCGCCCTGCTCGTTATCTGGTAAAGGTAGGACTTGTTGCTCGGCAGGTTTTGGTCGTCATAGAAGGGGTCCTTCGTGGTCGCCACCAGCGCGAACTCCGCCGCTCCAGGATCGAGGCGGTAGACGTCATAGCGGTCGAAATACGTTTCGGTGTTCGCTTTCCAGCCGAGCCGGATCTCATGGGGCCGCTCCTTCGTTGTCACGTCTTTCGGGACCGCGGGCGTGTGGCGCAGCGTGAACGCCTGCACCCGCGCATTGCCCCGGTCTCCCACGTACAGCCTGATCCCGTTCTCGAGCGCCATGCCCCGGGGGGAGCGGAATTCGCCCGGTCCCCTGCCCTCGCTCCCAAATTTGCGCAGGAATTTGCCGTTCGCATCGAAGACCTGCACGCGGGAGTTGCCGGCATCCAGTACGAGCACTTCGTTGTCCGGGGTCACAATGATGTTCTCGGGCGACTTGAACTCGCCATCTCCTTTGCCGGACTTCCCGGTCTCCCAGAGCAGTTTCCCGTTGCTGTCGTATTTTGCGATCCGCTCGTTCCCGCGGTCCGCCACGTATACGTTTTCCATCTTGTCCACGGCCACATCGACGGGCTCCGAGAATTGGCCGGAGGTTTTCCCGCCTTTCCCGAAGGCGCCGAGAAATACTCCCGTGGCGCTGAAGACCTGCACCCGCTCGTTGTCCGCGTCGGCCACGAAAATCTTCCCCTTCGTTGAAACGGCGATCCCGGACGGCGAGTCGAACTCGCCTTCCCGAGAGCCGCCCGAGCCGACGACCTGCGCGAAGCTGCCGTCGGGATTGAATTTCTGGATGCGGTCATTGCCCGTATCGGCAATCCAGAAACTTCCGCTCGCATCGAAGGCTAAACCGTGCGGGTCCTTGAGCAGCCCTTCCTTGCTTCCGGAGGCCCCGAACTTCGGCTGCGGGGCGTCACTCAGTTCCATGACCTCGTTGCCGGAGATTGCCCAGACCCGCTTGTCCTTGATGGCCAATGCGGCCGCTTCGCCGGGAAATTCGCGCAAGAACTCCAGGGAGGGCAGCGGGGAGGACGGGAAAAGGGGCTTATCGTCTCCCCGCTCCGAGGAGAACATCTGCAAGGTATTTTTCTCCGCGTCGAGGACCGATATGGTGTTTTCCCGGTCCACGACGATGCCGCAAGGCTCGCGAAACTGGCCGGGACCGTCGCCGCGGCATCCCGCGGACCCCAGCAGATTCCCGCGGGGATCGAATTTCTTGAACATATGGTTCCCCGTATCAGCGATATAAATATTCCCCTGCCGGTCCACGGCGATGCCGCGGGATTTATCGAACCCCTCGCTGCCGCTCCCGCGGGCGCCGAACATCCTCATCTGGACGCCGTCTGAGCTGAAGATCCGCACGGCATTGCATCCCCGGTCGAGCACGTAGATCCGGTTCTGCGCATCCACCGCCACGGCAACGGGCTCCTTCATTTCATCGTTCTCGAGCTTCAGGGTGAACTCATTCAGAAAGATGCCGTCGACGGTCAGGACCTGCATGCGGCTGTTATCCGTATCAGCGACGTAGACAAGCCCTTTCGTCGCCGCGATTCCCGACGGAGAGTCGAACTCCCCGGGGCCGTCGCCTTTGGCGCCGAACGCGCGCAGCAGCTTCCCTTCGCCGTCGAAAACCTGGATGCGGTGGTTCCCCCGGTCCGCAACAAAGACCCTGCCCTGCTCATCGACGGCAATGCCGGCCGGAGATTTGAACTGCCCGGGCTTGCTTCCTTTGGCGCCCCAGGAGTGAATGATTTTTCCACCCTGGTCGAGAACGATGACCCGATGAGCGTCGGTATCGGCGACGTACAGCCTGCCGCCGGCAACCGCAACGGAGAGCGGCGAGTGCAGAATGCGCTGGTCCCTGGCCTTTTTCCCGGTCGCTCCGATCTCGCGCACAAATTCCACCTGTTGGTACGCGGCTGAACTCGTTGCAAAGAGC
>JAJYKN010000118.1 GCA_021788515.1 Nitrospirota bacterium
CTGAAGAACCTGTTTTTTTAAGTGCGGTTTAAGTACGTTTTTTTTAGAATGTTGTTGATGCTTTGATGCGATATCGAGTCAACGATCTTGAGTTCTACGACGCGATCAGCCAATAAACGTAAGCTCCATTTGGCTTGACCAGCTGGCGGAGTGCTGCAAGCAATCGCCGTGATCTTTGCAGCGGCCCTCCCTTTGAATTTCGGAGGCTGACCGGAACGAGGTCCTTCATGGAGAGCACGTTCTAATCCCTCCAAAGCGTAACGCCGTCTGATATTGAATATTGTGGCCAGACAGACACCCAATGCATCGGCAATTTCCTGGTCTGTCTTGCTATTTGGTCCATCGGCCAATAGGAGAATTCGGCATCGTGTGATTTTCCGTGCCTTGTGTTTGCCAGACCGAATGATTCCTTGCAGCCGATCACGTTCTCGCTCGCTCAACTGAACACGAAATTGTTTCTGGCTCATGGACACCTCCTTGCGAAGGAGTATGCCACAAAGAGCCTAAACTATCAAGAACTAAATTGACAAAGCACTAGCCGCTCCCGCGCCTTCGATGTTCAAGCCATAGGGCACAAGGTTGAGATAGGCTTCGAGAATATCGTTCTTGGAATACAAGAGCTCAAGCCAACATGCGGCCATGATCTGGGCAGTTTTGCCGGAGATCGTGCGCGAATTGATGTCGTATTTGATGCGCGCAAGCTGCATCGTGATCGTTGACCCGCCGATCTTCCGGTCCTTTTTGATATAGGTATGCCATATCGCGCGGGCGAGTGCCGTCGGGCTCACGCCCGGATGGAACCGGAACCACTTGTCTTCGTGCAGGAGCGTGGCCTTGACCAGGACGGGAGAGATCGATTTGAGCGGCAGCCACAAACGGAACTTGTCGTCTCGCGATAGTGTTAAGCGAATAAGCTTCCCGCTACTATCATAGATCGCCTGGGAGAAGCTGACGTCGGATGTGAGGGAGGGAGAGAGGAGGCGGAAGAGGATGAGGACAAGTAAGAGTGGAACAGCTATGCGGGCGGCTTTACGAAAACCGAGTTTTAGTCCTATCACACTTTGCCCTTTCGCGCGCCGGACTGCAAAAGGAGCCCGTCGATCTCCTGAAAATGGCCGTCGAAGGAATAGAGCGCGAGGCCATGTTTCAAAGCATTTGCTGCTATCCAGATGTCGTTAGTTGGAATGGGCCTGCCCTTCAGCTTTAGTTTTTTAACAACCAGGGAGTAAAATTCCGCCGTTTCAAGATCATGCGGGAGTATCTCGACGCGGGGCGCATCCAAAAAGGCTTCCAGTTCCTCTCGGTTCTTTTTCTCCTTGCCCCCGAGGGAAAAGCCTGTGAAAAGCTCGGCGATGACCGTTATATCCACGCCGATGAGATCGCAATTACGAAACGCCTCAATGACGCCTTCGTCATTGTTTTTGAAAGCGACGTAGACGTTCGTGTCGATCGCGATCCGCCTCACTTCCAAAGCTCCTCGTCGATCTTCTCGAAAATGCGCATGGCCTTGCGGAATTCCTTTGTTTCTTCCTTGCTCCAGGTTCCGGCGAGTTGGTCCAGGTCGTGGTGTTTCTTAAAACGCGGCTCCTTGCCCGTGCCTGTGGCCTTTTTCAGGGCCTGAAGGATCCATTGGTTTACGCTCAGGTTGTCCTGCTGCGCCCGGGCCTTGAGCACCCGGTCAGTCTCGGCGTCGATACCGCGAATGGAAATGGTTTTCATGGCAACCTCCGAAAGCATAGTATGATGTCATTATGATATTACCAAATGACATCAATTAGGTCAACCCTTTTCAACGTGAGCATGGATTACCCATTGCGCTATGCGTTACACCCTGACTTCTTTCCACCGCCACTTTCCGGCGCGTCCCCTGCTACTCCTTCGGAATCTTCAATTCCCCGTCTTTCCTCAGCCTCTCAAAATATTCGAGAGCATGAGCAAGCGCTTCAAGAAGTTCCGCAGGAATTTCCTCGCGTTTGAGAATGCCGGCCGTGATCGCATAGGCGACCATCATGTCCGGCAGGCCGCCATTGTAGCGTTTGAATAGCTCACGAGAAGGTCCGTTTTCGTACTGGTGGATTTCGTCACTCAACGCGCCGCTGCCGAGCTTTCCGTCCCGCCATTCCGCAAAGCGGTGATCGAGCTTCGAAAGCTCGCGGTGCAGTTCCCGCTCGTGGGCTTCCGCCGCGAATTCGCGAATCAGCTTTTTTATTTTCTTGGAGTATTCACGCATACCATAACCAAAAAAGCCGATTAAAGATAAATTGATCCATTTCCAATCGGCTTTTTGTTATTACCTGTGCAGCAGACACTGTCGCCAAGCATGCATGTAACTTCATCCGTGCTAATGTTTATTTATAGACCCATCGTCTTCTTCAAATCCTTGTGGGTCGTCCATTTTTTATTCTTCAGTTTAACCTGCGATGCGGAATAATAGTCCTCCCGGTCCTGTTCGATTTCCTTGAGCCGCAAATATTCCTTGTAATCGAGGACGACCGCCACCGGTTTGTCATTATCTTTCACGATCAGTGTCTTAATCATGATTTGACTTTCTGCCGATTCCCTTAGGCCGCTGCCTTATGCGCTTCCACTCGCAGTTCTATACGCTCATGCGTCTGGAGGATCTTAATGATCTCGATGATATTCTCAGCCCGGGGATTGCCGCGAGGCCCGAGCATCCGGTGGACGCTTTTGTCCGGCTTTTTGAGTTTCTTTGCCAACTGCTGGAACGTGATCGTGGCATTGATGTAATCGCGAAGCATGGCCTAATCTATAGGGTCAGGTCTTTTGTGTTGACATTTCTCAGAAGTCATGCTACCTTTGCACCATGACCAGACCTCTTCGCATAGAATACCCCGGCGCCGTATATCATATAACCTCTCGCGGCAACGAAAAGAAGGCCGTATTCAAGGACGACCAAGACCGCGAGAACTTTCTCAACACCTTACAGCACGTCAATAAGCGTTATAATTGGCTGTGCCATGCCTATTGCCTCATGACCAACCACTATCATCTTTTGATCGAAACACCTGATGGCAACCTTTCCCTCGGCATGAGACAGCTTAACGGCGTCTATACCCAGCTTTTCAACAAACGGCATAAGAGAACCGGCCACCTTTTCCAGGGCAGGTTCAAGGGCATCCTTATCCAGAAAGACAGCCATCTCCTCGAAGTCTGCCGATACGTGGTATTGAACCCTCTTCGGGCAGGGATGGTAGAAAGTCCCGGACAATGGAAATGGAGCAGCTACCGCGCAACCGCAGGCAAAGCGAAACCCCACCCCAGCCTCACCACGGATTGGGTCCTAGGGCAATTCAGCGGGAAAAGAAGCAAGGCGGAGCAGGAATACCGCCAATTCGTCAAATGGGGCATCGGCGAAAAATCCATCATGCTCGATGTCAAGGGGCAGGTCATCCTGGGCGAAGACGAATTCGTAGACACCCTCGCCGCTCATCTGAGAAAGCACAAGGATGTGCCTGAGATACCGAGGAGCCAGCGGTACGCAAACCGACCAGAGCTTGATAAAATCTTTCACGAGAGTATACTCAAGGACAGAAAGAAGCGAGACAAGAAGATGGCTGAGGCAGTTGAGAGATATGCATATAGACAGAGCGAGATTGCCCGGCACCTGGGCCTCCATGTCTCCACCGTGAGCAATATTCTCCGGGTTAGCGGTTGACACCATTACAAAAGACCCGATTCTATAAGGTTTTTTGAAATCAAGAAGTTTAACTCAGATTTCTTTGAAGAAGACATCGAGTAGGATACAATTGCAGGCATGTTATCTGAACAGGATTGGGGAGATTGTTTATTTCCTGATTTTTGATTCGAGCAGAGCAACCCGTTTTGCGAGCGCATCAAACTCGTCGTAATCGACTTTTCTCTTCAGCTCGACTTTAAGAAATTGGACATCGGATTTGATGATTTGTGCGTCTTCCATCAAAGCTCCGATCATTTTGGTTTGAGTCTTCTGCGCAGCCTTGATATCATGGTATTGTTCAGCAATGAGATTGATCTTTGATTCGAGGTCTTCCCTGAAGATACCGACGACATGCTGAAATTCTGTTCGTTGTCCAACAAGAATTTCCTTTAATTTATTCTCGGTAATCTCCATGGCTGCAATCTCCTTCATTGCGGATGTACGGCTGTGTTTGATATTATACGTTGAACCGTATTTTGTCAAGATAGATAAAGGTTCCAACCAGGCGCTCGACAGCAACGCGCCAAGAACGGCGAGTGACGTGCGCGTTAAATTACCCCCCCCTCGGAGACCTATTTTATTTTCGAAAAAGAAATCACCCCTTCACACATGCGATCGGCTTGACCCTGACGACTTTCTTCGCAAGACCCGCCTGGTGAGCCGATTCCACGACCTCGGAGACGTCCTTGTAGGATTCCGGCGCTTCCTCGGCTATGCCGGAATACGAATGGCCGCGGATCAGAACGCCCTGCGCTTCGAGTAATCTGATGACGTCCCGTCCCTGCCATGTTCGTTTTGCCTGAGTCCGCGACATGGCCCTGCCTGCGCCGTGGCAGGCCGATCCGAAGGCGGTCTTCATCCCCTCCTCTGTTCCGACGAGGATATAGGACGATGTACCCATGGTCCCGCCGATCAGTACAGGCTGGCCGATGTGCCGGTACTCCTGAGGAAGGTCTATCTGGCCAGGACCGAAGGCCCGGGTAGCTCCTTTGCGGTGAACGTACACTCTTTTTTTCTTGCCGTCGATCGTGTGCGTCTCCACCTTGCAGGTGTTGTGGCTGATGTCGTAGAGCATCTTGATATGCCCTTCGGGGAAGACGTCCGTAAATATTTCACGAACAAGATGAGTAATGATCTGGCGGTTCGCGAGCGCGCAGTTGATGCCGGCGCTCATGGCGCCGAAGTACTTTTTGCCTTCCGGCGACTCGATAGGCGCCGAGGCAAGTTCCCGGTCCCTGATGGGAAGGTTGAACCGCTGCGCTGCATTGGCAAGACTCCTTAGATAGTCCGTCCCGACCTGGTGGCCCAGTCCGCGCGAGCCGCAGTGCACCGTGATGACGACGTCATCCTTTCGTAATCCCATGGCCAGGGCTGCCGTTTCATCGTAGACCTCGGAGACCACCTGCACTTCGAGATAATGGTTCCCGCTTCCGAGCGTGCCCATCTCGCGGTACTGCCGTTTCTTTGCCGTATCCGAAACATGCTCCGGTTCTGCGCCGCTGACGCGCCCCTGTTCCTCGATATAATCGAGGTCTTCCTTGAGGCCGAAGCCCTTTTTGGTTGCCCAGACGGCGCCGCCCAGAAGCATTTCATCGATCTGGCCCGGAGAAAGCTTGATCAGCCCTTCCGACCCCACTCCCGCGGGCACACGGCTGAAAAACTGGTCCACGAGCGTCTTGAGGCGGGGCATGACCTCGTCACGACTCATGCCCGTCTTCATCGTCCGGACCCCGCAGGAGATGTCGAAGCCCACTCCTCCCATGGAAATGATTCCGCCCTCGTCGGGATCGAAGGCGGCAACGCCGCCGATGGGGAACCCATAGCCCCAGTGCGCATCGGGCATGGCGATCGAGGCGATCTGGATCCCCGGCAGCATGGCCACGTTCGTCACCTGCTCGCGCACCTTCTCATCCATCTCCTGGATGAGCTTCTCGCTCGCAAATATCCTGCCGGGAACCTT
>JAJYKN010000119.1 GCA_021788515.1 Nitrospirota bacterium
GGACTCGTAACCTCGCGTAATGGCAGTGCGGGAAGTGTCCAGATGATTGTGAAATGACCCTGTCTGGTACAAAGGGTTCGGGCATTCATGAAACGTATTTTTCGCTTTTTGCTGTATCAACGCATATGAAAATTATCGGTGTAAATCTTTGAAATCATGCTTACGACTAAAAAGTGTAGATCATTTATTTCCAAATTGACAATGACTAACTTGTAAGTTAATACTATATCCAATAAGGTATTGACAATAGAGCACAATCTGGCTGCGCTAATAATTCGTAATCAGCAGGTCGTCCGTTCAACCCGGATCGCCGGCTCCACTTTCCCCACCTAAAAATAGGGTTTTTCTGCAATTCCTCATTTTTGTGAAAAATAGCTCGTGACTGCTTGCGGCCATATTTTTTAGCTTGCCTCGCATTGACCAGAGCAGCACGCTTTGCTTTTGTTGCTTGTTATAAAATATTCTTGTCAATTGCCGTCACCTGATCGGCTTTTGCCCGGAATATGTCCATTCGTCATCAGCAGGCCGTCAGTTCTAATCGTGATCGACGGCGCCACGCTGTCTGTTTGTCCCTCCGCTCTCTTCTCTCGCCTCACCTCACCAAGAACAAAAACAAATGGTAACAAAAAGAAAAAGGTTGACAATACAAATAAACATGTTTAATATCTTTTGTCAGGTAATGTGAAACAACGGGGTGCCGATGAAGGGGTGCCGATGAACCTTCCGAATTATATTACGCTTACCCGCATCATCCTGATTCCTTTTTTCATCAATTTGATGATCTACGGTTATTACGGAGCCGCCCTGATTGTTTTTGTCGTTGCCTGCGTGACCGACGCCCTTGACGGCATGATCGCGCGACTTACCAAATCGCAGACTGAACTGGGAGCGTTCCTCGACCCGATGGCCGACAAACTGCTGATCGTTTCGGCTTTTTTGACGCTCGTGCTCCTGCGGATGCTGCCGGTCTGGCTTGTGATCATCGTCGTGAGCCGGGACGTCATTCTCGTGCTCGGGAGCGTTGCGATCTATTTTATCGGACGGGATTTCAAAGCGCGGCCGTCCTTTATCGGAAAAGCGACCACGGTGCTGCAGCTGGTCGTGGTGACGCTTGCCCTGGCTCTGAACAATGAGGGAACGACCGGGGGATTCATCCCTGTTTTACACTGGACGACGGCGGTCTTCACGATCGCCTCGGGCGTTCAATATGTGGTTCGCGGCATAAAAATCGCGGGGAATGACGTGCAGTGATTAACTATCCGGGAGGCAGTCTATGAAAATATCCGATATGATCAGGCAGGCGCTGGAGAAAAAAGGGTTTAAAAACCTTAAGGATGCGTCCAAGGTTCTCGGGATCAGCCCGGAGCTGCTGCGCGTCACGATCAATAAGGGGCATATCCCCAAAGACACGACCCTCATGATGATTGCGGGCAAGCTGAATCTCGACAAGTCGGTCCTCATTCTTTCGGCGCACCAGGAAAAGGTCCCCGCTGAGGTAAAAGGTTTTTTTCTCTCGCCCTCGCAGGCCAAGTTCCGGCGGGGAAAGCGCAAATATCCGCTTTCCGAGGAACAGATCAATTATCTTGAGAAAATTCTGAGCGTGGACGAGATCATGATGCTGCGAAAATTCCGGCAGGTGTCCGATGAAGCACGGACCCAGATAGGCGGATACGTGGATTTTATGTTTGCTTCCAAGAGGAGTGCGTGATTGCTAGAGATTCTTTCGGTCCTTCCGGGAAGTATTGCCGCGCAGTCGGGGTTCAAGCAGGGCGACCGGATCGTTTCCATAAACGGAGAAGATGTCTGCGACGACATAGACTATAAATTTTTCGTTGCCGACGAGCACATCGTCGTCAAACTGAGGACCAAACAGGGCAGGCTCAGGACCTATGCCATAGATAAGGCCCCCGACGATACGCTCGGCGTCGAATTCTCTCCGATCAACATCAAACGATGCAGGAATAAGTGCATTTTTTGTTTTGTCGACCAGATGCCCGTGGGCTGCCGAAAAAGCCTGTACATAAAAGATGACGACTTCCGGGCGTCGTTTCTGCACGGCAATTACATCACGCTGGGGTCCCTGAGCGAAGCCGATTGGGACCGGATATTCAAGCAGCGCCTCTCGCCTCTCTACATTTCAGTCCACACCACCGATCCGATGCTCCGCTCCTTCATTCTGGGGAACAGCAAAGCTCCGGATATCATGACGAGCATGAGGCGGCTGGCAGCGGCTGGGATCAGGATGCACACCCAGATCGTTTTATGCCCCGGTGTCAATGACGGACACTATCTGGAACGAACGCTCGATGATTTGTCCGGTCTTTTCCCGGCTGTCGCTTCCGTTGCTGTCGTGCCCGTCGGCATTACGTCCCACAGGAAAGAGCTGTATCCTCTGAGAAAATTTACAGCACGCGAGGCCCGTGCCGTACTTGCCATGACCGTTCAGTTCGGGAAAGCATGCAAAAAGCAGTTCGGTTCGCGTTTTGTGTACGCTTCCGACGAATTTTATATCCAGGCGGGAGAGGTGTTTCCTTCAGCTTCTTTTTATGAAGATTTTCCACAGATTGAAAACGGCGTAGGCATGGTGACGACGTTTCTCCGCGAGGTGTCCCGTACCACGGCGCCTGCGCGTGTTCAGCCCGTAAAAATAACGATCGCGACCGGGGTGTCGTTCAGCAAGGTCTTGAAAGACATCATGCCGCGGCTCAGGAAAATCCGGGGTGCGGACATAAACCTGGTCACGGTGAAAAACGTTTTTTTCGGCCCCTTGGTGACGGTTGCGGGCCTGCTGACCGGGAGCGACCTTGTGAAGGCGTTGAAGCACCGGCCCCTGGGAGATCGCCTGCTTATTCCCGCAACCATGCTGAAAGAAGGGGAAGATGTGTTTCTTGATGATATGACGCTTTCGCAGCTTGAGGAACGACTGAACATTGCGATTACGCCGGTGGCCGGTTTTCGGGAACTGATGGATGTTGTGAGGGGCAAGGGGAGGGCCGGACGATGATCTCGGGCAAAACACGGTTGTATGGAATTTTCGGGTATCCTGTTGAGCACACCTTCTCGCCGGGAATGCATAACGCCGCTTTTCAGAAATTGCGCATGGATGCATGCTACGTTCCCTTTGGCGTGAGGCCTGATGACCTTGGCGAGGCGGCAAAAGCGCTCATCCCGCTCGGCTTGTGCGGGCTCAACGTCACCGTACCGCACAAGGAAAAGATTATTGCCTACCTGGACGAGCTTTCGGAAGAGGCCCGGCTGATCGGGGCGGTCAATACGATTGAGATGAAGGACGGGAAACTGATCGGCCATAACACCGACGGCCGGGGCTTTCTGCGGTCGCTCCGCGACAATGCCGGGTTCAACCCGAAAGGAAAGAAGATCCTGATCATCGGATCGGGCGGCGCGGCGCGGGCCGTGGGGTTCAGCCTTGCGCTGGCAGGCGCAAAAAAAATCATGTTGAGCGATCTTGATGCAAAGAAGGCCGACAAGTTAGCGACTGACATCCGCGAAAAAACCGGAAGGGATGTGGAATCCATTGATGGCGCGTCCCTTGCTGCATATTCGGCAAAGGCCGACTGCCTGATCAATGCCACGCCGCTTGGATTGAAGAAGACGGACCCGCTGCCCCTTGCAGCAGACCACATCAGAAAGAACCACCTGGTGTGCGATCTGGTCTACAATCCCGTTGAAACCGGATTTTTGAAAGCGGCAAAAGCACGGGGAGCCAAGAGACTTCCGGGGATCGGGATGCTGCTGTATCAAGGTGTTATTGCCTTCGAGATTTGGACCAACAAAAAGGCGCCGATAGCAATAATGAAAAATGCGCTATCCCGGCAGATTGCCGCCCTGCGCAGCAATCTCGGAAAATAGGCCGACTCATCTTGACATACTTGGCGCATTAAAGTAATATTGTACTTGATTTTCTTTCCAAATTAAGGAGTTTCTATGGCAATGTCAGGCAGACTCGGCTCCATGCTCGTCTCATCGGGTCTCATTACGGATGATCAGCTCAAGAAAGCCCTTTCCACGCAAAAATCGGAGGGCGGCAGGCTGGGGTCTATTCTGGTAAAGCTCGGCTTTGTGCAGGAAGACAAGCTGATGACCTTCCTGAGCAAGCAGTACGGTGTCCCTTATGTGGACCTGAGCAAGTTCGAGATCAATGCTGCCGTCATCAAGCATATTCCCCCCGACGTGGCCCAAAAGTACCGCATCATGCCGATCAATCGGAGCGGAGCTACGATAACGATCGCCATGGTGGACCCCTCCAACATATTCGCCATTGATGATATCAAGTTCATGACCGGCTACAATGTCGAAGCGGTCGTGGCGACCGAAGGCGCCATCGTCGAAGCGATCAAAAAATATTACGGCGGCGCGAGAAGTCTCGTCGCGGCCAAACCCGGGTCTTCTGCCGCGCAGCAGGCTGCGAAAAAAGAGGAAAAGCTTACCCTGGAAGCGAAGGATTACGACCTCGAAGACGGCGGAATGGAAGAATCCATTATCGATGACATCGACACCGGCGGCGAGGTGGATGTCGACGATTTTGATAACCTCGTTCACGGCGCGGTTGATGAGCTCGAGGTCGTGGAAGACGAAAAACTGGATGCTTTGTCCGGGGATGTTGAAGCGCCCATTGTCAAGCTGGTGAACGGCATCCTGCTGCGAGCGGCCAAGTTGGGCGTGAGCGACATTCACATCGAGCCTTATGAGAAAAAATTCCGGGTCCGGTACCGGCTCGACGGCGTCCTCAAAACGGTCATGGGTCTTCCGCTCAAGATCAGGAATGCGATCATCTCGCGTATCAAGATCATGGCCCAGCTCGACATTGCCGAACGCAGGCTTCCCCAGGACGGCAGAATCAAGCTGAAAATGAGCAAGAGCAAGGTCATGGATTTCCGGGTCTCCGTTCTTCCGACGCTCTTTGGCGAAAAGATCGTCATGCGGCTGCTCGACAAATCGAACCTGCAGCTCGACATGACCAAGCTCGGATTCGATGAGGACCAGCTGGTGGATTTCAAGGAAGCGCTGGGCAGGCCCTTTGGCATGGTCCTGGTGACGGGACCCACCGGGAGCGGTAAGACAACGACGCTGTACTCCGCGCTCTCCGAACTGAATACGGACACGGAAAACCTTATGACCGCGGAAGACCCGGTTGAATTCAACCTGATGGGCATCAACCAGGTCCAGATGAAAGATGAAATCGGGCTTAACTTTGCCGCGGCGCTGCGTTCGTTTCTGCGGCAGGACCCCGACATCATCATGGTGGGAGAGACCCGCGACTACGAAACGGCGGAGATCGGCGTGAAGGCCGCGCTCACCGGCCATCTCGTGCTCACGACCCTCCATACCAACGACGCGCCGAGTACGATCAACCGTATGCTCAATATGGGAGTTGAACCGTTCCTCGTTTCTTCGGCGGTGATCCTGATCGTTGCCCAGCGGCTGGTCCGCAGGGCATGCGCCAACTGCAAGCAGCCCGAGAAGCTGCCCCTGCAAGTCTTTATCGATGCCGGATTTTCACCCGAGGAGGCCCGACCATCGTCAGTCACAAGGGCACGGGGTGCGACGTCTGCAATAAAACGGGGTACAAGGGCAGGGTCGCTCTTTACGAGGTTATGCCGATCAAGGATGAAATCAAAGAACTGATTCTCCAGGG
>JAJYKN010000120.1 GCA_021788515.1 Nitrospirota bacterium
CGTTTGCATCGTGAGATCGGGCGGCAGGTCGGCGGGCCCGATCACGTTTCCCCGGGACAGCAGCAGGACTCGATGAACAACGTGCTGAAGTTCTCGCACATTGCCGGGCCATGTATAGGCCGACAGGACTTTCAACGCCTCATCGGTGAACGTTTTTTGCCTGAACACCGGATCATTGCTCTGAAAATGCCTGATCAGCGGCACAATGTCTTCCTGTCTGTCGCGGAGGGGCGGAAGGAAGATATTCAGCGCACTAATCCGGTAGTAGAGGTCCTGCCGGAATGTGCCTTTTTCGATCTCCGCCTTCAGATTCTTGTTCGTCGCAGAGAGGACACGCATATCCACTTTCATTTCCCGCGTACCTCCGAGCCGGTAGAAGCACCCTGTCTCGATGACCCGCAGGAGCTTGACCTGCAGCGGCAGCGGCATATCTCCGATCTCATCAAGGAACAGCGTGCCCTGGTGGGCGATCTCCAGAAGGCCGGGCTTTCGCGCATGGGCGCCCGTAAACGCGCCTTTTTCGTAGCCGAACAACTCGCTTTCGATCATGTTCTCGGGGAGGGCCCCGCAATTGATGACGACATAGGGTTCATCCGACCTGGCGGAAGCGGCGTGGATGGTCCGGGCGACCAGTTCCTTGCCGGTACCGCTCTCCCCGGTGATCAGGACAGGATAGGCTGAACCGGCGACTTTCGCGGCCGTTTCGAGCACTTCCCGCATCGCGGGACTTTCCGCGATCAGTGTCCTCGTTTCCCACTGCCGTTTGACCTGGGTCTTGAGCAGCAGGTTTTCGTTGCGAAGTTTCTTTTTCTCATAAGCCTTTTCGATGACCGGCGCAAGCTCGATAATTTTGAAGGGCTTCATGAGGTAATCATAGGCGCCCAATTTCATCGCCTCAACTGCGGTCATGACGGTTGCGTGGGCGGTCAGGATGATGACCTCGGTAGGGATTTCCTGGCTCTTGATGCTTTTCAGGACATCGATGCCATCAAGGCCGGGCATATTCATATCCAGAAGAAGAACATCAAATTCCTCCTTCTCGAGCAGTTCAAGCGCCTTGCTGCCGTTCTGGACTTCAACGACATGAGAAACCAGCGGGGAAAGCTCATCCCGAAGGAGTTCCCTGATGTTCTTCTCATCATCGGCAATCATGACTTTTGCAGATGCAAGTCCCATAGTCGTGTCCGTGAAGCAGGTCCCCCATCCGGAAAGGATGCCCGCCCGATTCCGGTCCGGCGCGGCAGTTGATAATGATTTTAACTATAGCAAAATTATCCTGTGTACACAATGACAAATTGTCGTTGTGATGATCACGGCAGGACGGCAAGATAAACTCCGGAAAGATCCTTGGAATGACGAAACTCCGCGGGACGCGGCGTTCGAAAAAGAGAGAGGGACAATAAAAAAGCGGCCCCGCATTCGGAGCCGCTTCCGGTGCACACGATCGTATCGACCGTGAATTATTTCTGACCGTGCTTCTCGGCCACCTGGATCCTGATCATTGCACGGAGCAGCTCGATGCGGTTCTTCTCGTAATCAGCCTGCTCCAGTTTTTCGCTCAAGGCCTTTTCGGCCCGCTCTTTCGCCTGCCGGGCCTCGGCAATATCGATATCAGCAGCACGGTCGGCGCCTTCGGCGAGGATGACCACGCGTTCCGGCCCTACCTCGGCGTAGCCCCAGTCGACGGCAAGATGGTGCCACTCCGCAGCCTCCCGGTAGGAGAGCATGCCGACCTTAAGCGCCGTCAGATAGGGCGTATGGCCGGGCAGAACGCCGAATTCGCCTTCACTGCCCGGAGCGATCACTTCGTCAACGCGCTCCGAGCGAACTACCTGGCGGCTCGGCGCAACGATCTCGAGAAGCATTTTTCCTTTTTCAGCGACCATGTTCTTTTTCCAATCTTCAGCACTCATAGCTGATAGCTCGTAGCAGGTAGCTCATAGTCAAAGAGAGCCCAAGAGCCATGAGCTAAGAGCTGCATTTCCAGTTACCGCTTATAACCGAGTTGCTCCGCTTTCGCGAACACTTCCTCGATGGGACCGACCATGTAGAAGGCCTGCTCCGGGATGTCGTCCATTTTCCCGTCCACGACTTCCTTGAACCCCTTGATGGTCTCCTTCAGCGGCACGTATTTGCCGGGAGTCCCGGTGAATGCCTCCGCCACCTGGAAGGGCTGCGAGAGGAAGCGCTGGATCTTTCTGGCGCGGGACACGGTGAGCTTGTCCTCGTCCGAAAGTTCGTCCATGCCCAGGATCGCGATGATGTCCTGAAGTTCTTTATACCGCTGGAGCACGAGCTGCACCCGCTGCGCTACCGAGTAATGCTCTTCTCCAACGATGTGGGGATCCATGATGCGCGACGTCGAGTCGAGCGGGTCCACGGCCGGATAAATGCCGAGTTCCGAGATCTGGCGCGAAAGCACGGTCGTTGCATCGAGGTGCGCGAACGCCGTTGCCGGCGCCGGGTCCGTCAAATCGTCGGCAGGCACATAGATGGCCTGCACCGAGGTGATGGACCCTTTCTTCGTGGAGGTGATCCGCTCCTGGAGAGCGCCCATTTCCGTACCGAGCGTGGGCTGATATCCCACGGCCGACGGCATGCGGCCGAGGAGGGCCGACACTTCCGAACCCGCCTGCGTAAAGCGGAATATGTTGTCAACGAACAGAAGCACGTCCTGACCCATGGTGTCGCGGAAATACTCGGCAACGGTCAGGGCGGACAGCGCAACACGGAGTCTGGCTCCCGGCGGCTCGTTCATCTGGCCGTAGACCAGGGCGGTTCTGTTGATAACTCCCGACTCCTTCATTTCGGCCCAGAGATCGTTTCCTTCACGGGTACGTTCACCCACGCCCGCGAACACGGAGTAGCCGCCGTGCTGTTTGGCCACGTTGTTGATCAGTTCCATGATAAGAACGGTTTTGCCCACGCCGGCGCCGCCGAAGAGACCCGTCTTTCCACCCTTCGTGTAGGGTGCAAGGAGGTCAATGACCTTGATGCCGGTTTCGAAGAGCTGCTTCGTGGGGTCCAGTTCTTCGAGCATCGGGGCAGGGCGATGAATCGGCAGCGTATCCTTCGTGGTGATCGCACCGAGCTCGTCCACGGGCTCGCCGATGACGTTCATGATGCGACCGAGCACTTCCTTGCCCACGGGCATTGAAATGGCCTTGCCGGTATCAATGACCTTCATGCCGCGCATGAGACCGTCCGTAGAGGACATGGCCACGGTACGCACCCGGTTCTCTCCGAGGTGGAGCGCCACCTCAAGCGTCAGATGGGTCTCGGGCGTTCCCAGATTTTTGTCCGCTGCCTGATCGATCCTGAGCGCGTTCATCAAATGGGGAAGGTTGCCGACGGGGAACTCGCAGTCCACCACCGCACCCATCACCTGTACTATTTTTCCTGTGCTCATTGTAACCCCCTGTAGAATACAGCAATTACGAATTATTAATTCTTAATTATTAATTGAATTACTTCAGCGCTTCTGCTCCGCCCACGATCTCGGAGATCTCCTTGGTGATTGCGGCCTGACGCTGCTTGTTGTACTTCAGCGTATATCGTTCTATCATATCCTTCGCATTCCGCGTAGCGGAGTCCATGGCCGTCATTTTCGCGCCCATCTCGCTGGCCTGGCTTTCGAGCATCGCGCGGTAAACCTGCACTTCGACGTGCTTCGGCAGGATGGATCCGAGGATAACTTCCGGATTCGGCTCGTACAGGTAATCGACAGCAGCCATGAACGGATCGGCTTCCGTGGGCGGCTCCACGGGCAGCAGTTTCTCAAGCGTCACTTTCTGCTGCATCACGCTCTTGACCTCGTTGTACCGGAGATAGACTTCGTCGGTCTCTCCGGCGGCAAAACGCTCGACGATGTTCTTGCCGACATCAGCCGCCTTCTCATAGTCGATCATGCCGAGATCGGACCACACCTTGCCGAGCGTGTACCCGGAGCGTTTCCGGAAAAAGTCACGTCCTTTGCGGCCAACGACGTTGACCTTTACTTCCTTGCCCTGCGCCTGGAACTGCTTAACCGTCTCAACGGCCTTACGCAGGATATTGGTATTATAGGCGCCGCAGAGCCCGCGGTCCGATGTCAGCACAAGAAGCTTTACCCGTTTCGGTTCCCGCTTGGCCAGGAGAGGGTGCTGCGCCCGCTCCACGCGGCCCGCCAGGTTTGCGATGACCGCCAGCATCTTGCGCGAGTAGGGACGAGCCGCGATCACGCGGTCCTGGGCCCGCCGAAGCTTCGCCGCAGCCACCATCTTCATGGCTTTTGTGATCTGCTGGGTCTTCTTGATGCTCGTGATCTTTCTTTTTATATCTCTTAAACTGGCCATTGAGTTCCTTCAAGTTTCGAGTTGCGAGTTTTAAGTTACTTGTCACTCCGAACTACGAACCCCAAACTGTTTTACGCTGTGAAGCTCTTCTTAAACTCCTCGATCGCGCCCTTGATGCGCGCTTTGAGGTCGTCATCAAGCTGCTTCTTGCTCTTGATATCGTCAAGGAGCGCCTGGTGTTTGCTTGTTACGAACCGCAGGAGCTCGGTCTCGAACTTCTTTACCGCGTTCACCTCGACATCGTCCACATAGCCGTTGGCGCCGGCGAAGATAACAAGGATCTGCTGCTCAACAGGCAAGGGCTTGTACTGTTCCTGTTTCAGGAGCTCATACATGCGCTGACCGCGATTCAACTGGGCCAGGGTGGCTTTGTCAAGATCAGAACCGAACTGGGCGAACGCGGCGAGTTCTCGGTACTGGGCCAGGTCAAGACGGAGCGTACCGGCCACCTGCTTCATGGCCTTGATCTGGGCGTTGCCGCCCACGCGCGACACGGAAATACCCACGTTGATGGCCGGCCGCTGGCCGGAGTAGAAGAGATCCGATTCAAGGAAGATCTGTCCGTCGGTGATCGAGATCACGTTTGTCGGAATGTACGCGGACACGTCTCCCGCCTGGGTCTCGATGATCGGAAGCGCCGTGAGCGACCCGCCGCCGAGCTTGTCGGACAGTTTCGCCGCGCGCTCCAAAAGACGGGAATGGAGATAGAACACGTCTCCGGGATAAGCTTCGCGTCCCGGAGGACGGCGGAGGAGCAGTGAGAGCTGGCGGTAGGCCGTGGCCTGCTTGGACAAATCGTCGTACACGATAAGAGCGTGACCGCCCTTGTCGCGGAAATACTCGCCGATGGTGCAGCCCGTGTAGGGAGCGATGAACTGGAGAGGCGCGGGGTCGGAAGCCGTGGCCGATACGATGATGGTATACGCCATGGCCCCGTGTTCCTCAAGGGTCTTCACGACCTGCGCCACGGTGGAGCGTTTCTGACCGATGGCCACATAGATACAGATGACGTTCTGGCCCTTCTGGTTGATGATGGTGTCGATGGCGACGGCGGTCTTTCCGGTCTGGCGGTCGCCGATGATGAGCTCGCGCTGGCCGCGGCCGATCGGGATCATCGCGTCAACGGCTTTGAGGCCCGTCTGGAGCGATTCGCGCACCGACTGGCGCTTCACGATGCCCGGGGCGATCACTTCGATGTGACGGAATTCCTTGGATGCGATAGGCCCCTTGCCGTCGATGGGCTGGCCGATGCCGTCCACCACGCGGCCCACGATGGCGTCGCCCACGG
>JAJYKN010000121.1 GCA_021788515.1 Nitrospirota bacterium
ATGAAATGGACAGGCTTTTCGATCGATTCGTTGGAGGCGAGGCTGCGGGTGAGCGGGCCGGCCTCTGGATGCCTTCAGTGGAAAGCTATACCAAAGACGGCCAGCTTATTTTCAAGGCTGAACTTCCTGGTATTGATCCGAAAGATCTCGATGTCAGCATCAATGACAACAGGGAACTGGTCATTAAGGGGGAACGAAAGGCTGAAAAGAGCGCCAAGGAAGAGAACTATCTCTATCGGGAGATTTCCTATGGTCACTTTGAACGGCACTTTGTGCTTCCCGAAGGTGTCAAGACGGAAAACCTGAAAGCTAAATTTACGAATGGGATCCTTGAAATTGCTGTTCCGGCTCCGACAATTACTAAGGCGCGGAAAGTCGAGATTGAGACAGAGAAGGAAGAAAAAAAGCTGATCGAAGAAGCCAAAAAAGCAGCTTAAGTTTATTAAAGAACATGCTGTTCTTCTTCTCCCTGTAGCATGTTGAAAGCGGCGGGGTTTTGATTAGCCATCCCGTGATCTTGTTCTTGGGATGGCTTTTTTATGAGATTTTTTTCGATGACTAGGCTACTATTGTATTGAAATGATAAGAAAAAAATGGGACAAAAGTATCAATAAATCATTATAAAATAAGACCTTGACACATATGGACTCATATGTTAAATTATTAGCACTCTATATTGGAGAGTGCTAATACGGTACGATGTGGTTGATCCGGGGCGTGTGGTCGTATGGACTTAGATGACAGAAATAAAAAGGTTTTACAGGCTGTCATAGACAGCTATATCGCGAGCGGGTCCCCGATCGGTTCCACCGTGCTGGTAAAACGGTTCGATTTCGGCGTGAGTTCCGCAACGCTGCGGAACATCATGGCTGATCTCGAGGAAATGGGATATTTGACCCATCCCCACACCTCGGCGGGCAGGATACCCACGGACCTTGGCTATCGTTACTATATCGACAGCCTGATCAGCGTCGAGAACGACAGCGAAGATATTGAAGAGCATTTACAGCAGGCCCCCCAGCTCCAAGGCGACGATCTCCAGGAGCTTATGGAGGAGGCGAGCCGGTTCCTTGCCACCCTGTCTCACTGCGCGGGCGTCATTGTGGCGCCGAGCGAGTCGGAGGCCACCTACCGGCACATCGAGTTTGTTCGTTTGCGGGGAAGACAGGTCCTGATTATCTTTGTGACATCCAACGGCATCGTTCAGAACAAGCTCATTGATATCGATGAGAGCATCCGGCAGCAGGACCTGAATGGATTCAGCGCTTATCTCGATGAAGAGATCGAGCATCGGTCATTGGCGGAGATCCGCCAGCAACTGATCGAAAAGATAAAAGAAGAAAAGCTCGTTTTCATGCAGCTTATGGACGAGACATACCGGGCCAGTCAGGATGTGCAGGAACGGGAGAACGAAAAAGTATACATCGGCGGCGCGTCACAGATGCTCGAAAGCCCCGAGTTTGCGAACGTTGAGAAAATGCGGGCGCTGTTCAAGGCATTCGAGGACAAGTACAAGCTCTTGAAGCTCCTCGACCGGAGCGTGTCGGCCCAGGGGATCAAGGTTTTTATCGGCTCCGAAAACCCCTATTTCGAGATGCAGGGCTGCAGCATGGTGGTCGGCAACTACAACGCCGGATCGAACGTCGTGGGCACACTCGGGGTGATCGGACCCACGAGGATGCAATACAAGCAGGTGATCCATGTCGTGGACTACACCGCGAAGCTTCTTTCGAAGCTGCTGGGAGAACGATTTCAGAGAGGTTTGGATAGATGAGTGATGAGTTTGATGACGTCGCTGAAGAGGACGTTGAAGTGACTGCCCCGGCAAAAAAGGAAGAGGAAGCCGCCGGGATTTCCGCGGAGATCGAGAAGCTTACGCAGGCGCTTGAACAGAAGGCCAAAGAGGCCGCAGAGGCCCATGACAAGTACCTCAGGACGTCGGCGGATTTCGACAATTACCGCAAACGCATACAGCGCGATCTCGCGGATTTCCGGAAGTACGCGAATGAACAGATGGCGCGGGAACTCCTGAGCGTCGTCGATCATCTCTCGCTCGCGATCAAGCATGCCGCGGAAGCGGGGGAGACCAGCGACGGACTGCGCCAGGGAGTGGAACTGGTGTACAAGCAGCTTCGCGATGTGCTTGAAAAATTCGGGATCACGTCCTTCGCTTCGCAGGGCGAGCCGTTCGATCCCGCAAAACACGAAGCCATCATGCAGGAGGCGACAGACGCGGTGCCGGAGAATATGGTGGTTCAGGTGTTTCAGGAAGGATACCTTTATCACGACAAAGTGCTGAGGCATGCACGGGTGAGCGTGTCCAGGAAGCCGCGGGCCGGAGAACAAGAGGAATGAATGTGTGGACAGTGAATGGGCGAAGCAAAGAGTTGGCAGGGGAAAACAAGTTCCTGTCCCGGCTTCTCCGTGTCGCCGATTCATCGGATTTATGCAAGGGATCCATTAAAGAAGATACATTAAGGAGGACAGTATGGCAAAAGTTATAGGAATCGATTTGGGCACGACCAACTCCTGCGTTGCGATCATGGAAGGCGGAGAGCCGGTCGTCATCCCGAACTCCGAAGGGAGCCGGACCACGCCGTCGGTCGTGGCCTTCACCGAAAGCGGCGAGCGGCTGGTAGGCCAGATCGCCAAGCGGCAGTCGATCACGAACCCCGAAAACACCATATTCTCGATCAAGAGACTCATGGGCAGAAAGTTCGATTCGACCGAGGTCAAGGAAGCAATGAAGCATCTGCCTTATAAGATCGTCCAGGCAGCGAACGGCGATGCCCATGTGGAAGTCCGCGGCAAGGCCTACAGCCCTTCCGAAATATCGGCCATGATCCTGCAAAAGATGCGGCAGACTGCCGAGGATTTCCTCGGTGAAAAAGTGACCGATGCCGTGGTCACCGTGCCTGCCTACTTTAACGACAGCCAGCGCCAGGCCACGAAGGACGCGGGCAGGATCGCAGGCCTGAACGTGCTTCGGATCATCAACGAGCCCACGGCCGCGGCCCTCGCCTACGGCCTGGACAAAAAAAAGGACGAGCTTGTCGCGGTTTACGACCTGGGCGGCGGCACCTTCGACATCTCCATCCTGGAGCTCGGGGAAGGGGTGTTCGAAGTAAAATCGACGAACGGCGACACTTATCTTGGGGGCGACGACTTTGATGAACGGATTATCAAGTGGCTTGTCGACGAGTTCAAGAAGGACCAGGGCATCGACCTGAGCAAAGATAAAATGGCGCTTCAGCGGCTGAAGGAAGCGGCGGAAAAGGCGAAGATCGAGCTGTCGAACGTCACGGAAACGGAAATCAATCTTCCGTTCGTTACGGCCGATGCCACGGGCCCCAAGCATCTGCTCTACAAACTCTCCCGGGCGAAAATGGAACAGCTGGTCGGCGATCTTGTAGAACGCACCATCGGCCCGGTGAAAAAGGCGCTTTCCGATGCGGGCAAATCCGTTGACAATATCAACGAGGCGATCCTCGTGGGCGGCATGACGCGCATGCCCCGCGTGATCCAGACAGTGAAGGACTACTTTAAGAAAGACCCGCATCGCGGCGTGAATCCCGACGAGGTTGTGGCCATCGGCGCCGGCATCCAGGGCGCGGTCCTGACCGGCCAGGTGAAGGACGTTTTGCTGCTTGACGTGACCCCGCTGTCTCTCGGCATCGAAACGCTCGGCGCCGTCACGACCAAGATCATCGAACGGAATACCACCATCCCGACGAAGAAGAGCCAGGTCTTTTCCACCGCGTCGGACAATCAGACCGCGGTTTCGATCCACGTAGTGCAGGGCGAGCGTGAAATGGCCGCAGACAACAAGACCCTCGGCCGCTTCGAGCTCGTGGGCATCCCGCCGGCTCCGCGCGGCATTCCGCAGGTCGAGGTGACCTTCGACATTGACGCGAACGGCATTGTCCATGTGACGGCCAAGGACCTCGGCACGGGCAAGGAACAATCCATCAAGATCACGGCGTCTTCGGGCATGAGCAAGGACGATATCGATAAAGCGGTAAAAGAGGCGGAGGCGCACTCGGCAGAGGACAAGAAAAAACGCGAAGTCGCCGATGCGAGGAACGAGGCCGACACGCTCATCTACTCGGTGGAGAAATCCGTTGCCGATTACGGGTCCAAGCTTTCCGATGCGGAGCGCGCCGATATCCAGAAGGCGCTCGAAGAAGCAAAGCGGGTGAAGGACGGCCAGGATGTCGAAGCCATCAAGAAAGCAGTGGCCGAGCTCTCCAAGACATCGCACAAGCTTGCGGAGGAAGTCTATTCCAAGATGAACAAGGAAGGGGCGCAAGCCGGAGCAGGCGGCGCCGCAGGGGAAAGTGCCCCGGGCGACGGCGGCAAGCCCGATGAGAAAGTCGTTGATGCCGAATTTGAGGAAGTGGACAAGGACAAGAAGTAAGGCTCACGGTGTCATGATGAGGATAGCGATATCGGCGGGGACAAGCTCCCCCGGTCGTTCGCTATCCTCTTTTTGTGAAAAATAAACTGTTCTCGATGCGCCGCGTAAGCCCGCACAGGAATGAAAGGTGATTTTCGCTCGTTCCCGGCGTCCTTTTGCGTCCCCCATGCGAGAGAAAAGGTTTTGAGAATTTCCTATGGCCAAAGACTACTACCAGCTGCTCGGCGTTCACAAAAACGCGACTGATGCCGAGCTTAAAAAAGCCTACCGCAGGCTTGCGCACGAATTCCACCCCGACAAAAACCCGGGAAACAAAGAGGCTGAAGAGAAGTTCAAGGAGATCAACGAGGCGTACGAGGTCCTGTCGGATGCGCAAAAACGGGCCTATTTCGACCAGTACGGCACAGCGCCGGGGGCGCAGCAGGGCACAGGGCCGGGATTCGGCGGCGCCGGCATGGGCGATATCTTCGGTGATATTTTCGAGGAGGTTTTCGGCGGGGGGCGCGGACGCTCCCGGGCGACTGCGGGAGACGATCTCCGGTTCAACCTCAAGATCAGCTTCGAAGACTCGGCGTTCGGCACGACGACCAAGATCCGCGTGCCGCGCTGGGAGCGCTGCCCGGACTGTGACGGGACCGGGGCCAAGACGAAAGACGGCGTTGCGACCTGCACGGTCTGCCATGGGGCGGGCCAGATCCGCATGCAGCAGGGTTTTTTCAGCGTCAGCCGCACCTGCTCCCGGTGCAACGGCGAGGGCAGGGTCATTACGGACCCCTGCACTACCTGTAAAGGGCGAAAACGAATGGAGCGGGAACGGACCCTCTCCGTCAAGATCCCGGGAGGAGTGGAAACTGGCAACACCATCCGCCTGACCGGCGAGGGTGAACTCGGAGCTTACGGCGGGCCGCCGGGGGATTTGTACGTATTTCTTGCGGTGGAAGACCATCCCTTGTTCACGCGGGAAGGTCAGGACATTGTTTGCGCAGTCCCGATCAGCTTTACGCAGGCGGCCCTCGGTACTGAGATCGACGTGCCGACGCTGAACGGCAGTTCGAAGGTCAAGATCCCGGCCGGCACGCAGCCGGGCCAGGTCTTCAAACTGCGCGGAAAGGGATTCCCCCATCTCCGCGGATCAGGAAGCGGCGATCAGCTGTGCCGCATCATGGTTGAAGTGCCGTCGAAGCTGACGGCGAAGCAGAAG
>JAJYKN010000122.1 GCA_021788515.1 Nitrospirota bacterium
TTGGCCGGGATGTCGATCTTGACTACGAAGGAGTGGGTCCGCATATCGGCTGCGGGGACCACCTGCGCTATCCGGGCATCGATGTCTTTGCCGGGCATGGCGTCAATCCTGACCGTGACTCGCTTGCCCGGTTCCACGAACCGGAGGTCCTGTTCCCTCACCGTCACTTCGAGCCTGAGGTTCTTGTTGTCTTCGATCTTCAGGACCGGCTGGCCCGGCAGCGCCATCTCCCCAAGGTTGATTTTTTTCTCCATGATCTGGCCGGTGATCGGCGCGGTGATGACCGTGTAGCTTTCCATGGCCTTTGCAGCGTTCAGGCCTGCTTTTGCTGATTCGAGGCCGAGGGTCGCCTGGTCCATCTCCATCTGCGTGGCCGCCTGCTCGTCAAAGAGGCTTTTGATCCGGTCATACTGGAGTTTTGCGTTGTTATACGCGGCCTGGGCCTGGTACGCTTGCGCGGCGATCTCACCGCTCTCTATTTTAAGAAGCAGTTTGCCCTTGGTCACCTGATCCCCCTCGTTCACGGTGAGGGCCACCACCTTGCCCATGACCTTGCTTGAGAGCACCGAGGTATTTTTTGAATTGAGCGTCCCGGCAACCGATATGACAGCATCGATGCTCCTGGGTTCGATCGTAACAGCAGAGACCTGGACCGGAACTTCAGCCTTCGGAACGGCGGCGTAACTGTTCTCTTTGCCGAAGGTCATGTACCCGATGCCGAGTATTGCCAGTGCAAAGGCAAGGGATGCGCTGTATATGGTTTTCTTGTTCATGTTCTTTATTTTTTCTAGTATGCTTTTGCTGTTCATGATGATCTCCTTAATAATCATAGGGTCATGGGTCACGTGTCAAGGTAGAGAGCCATAACCGCGAGCCGTTCTATAGTTATACTCTGTACCCGGTGCTTTGTATTACTGTTTTACAATGTTCCCACTGCCAGCTTCAATTCCGCCTGGGCGATGTTGTTGTCGTAAAGGGCCTGGAGCGCGTTCGTCCTCGCGCGGATGAGAGAACTCTCGGCGCCGAGCACGTCGACAAAGGTCGTCATGCCCGTTTCGTACCGTTTCTGCACGATCCGCAGACCTTCTTCGGCTTCCTGCACCGAGGAGGCAGATGCCGCTATCCGGTCGAGGGACGCTGTCACGTTGTAGTACGCCTGCCTGACCTGGAGCTGGACCGCAGATTTTTGCTGGTCTTCCATGGATCTCATCCTTGTGCTTGTTGCGAGCGCTTCCTTTACTTTCGACCGGGTGACGAGCCCGTCGAAGAGGTTCCACTGGACCATTGCCATCACGGCCCAGCTTTTTGCATCGTCTCCCGCGGGCTTGTCGCTGTTCCAGTCCACCTGGCCCATGACGTTCAGGCTCGGGAGATAATCGGCGCGCGCCATGGACACGGATTTGTCGGCGTTCTTCCGGTTCATTTCCATGGACAAAAGGTCCGGCCGTTTGGACGACGCCTCGTCGAGCATAGCGTTCAGGTCTGTTTTCATGTCCTGCGTCGTAAGCGCTCCGGACACGTCATACTCGGCGCCCTGCGGAACGCCCATGGCAAAATTGAGCGCCGCTGTCGAGAGTTTCACGCCGTTCTCGGCGCGTGTCAGCATTTCCTTCACTTCGGCCAGCTGCACCTTCGCCCGGAGCAGGTCCGACTGGAGCACTGCGCCCGCCTTGTACCGGGCCTCGGCGAGCTTCACGTTCGCTTCGCTCGTTTCAAGCGACTGGAGCGCGACCCGGTTGTATTCCCTGGCAAGCAGCAGCCCGTAGTAGGCCTTGATCACGTTGTAGATTGTTTCCTGCTTTGCCCGTTCGCGGTCCTGGAGAGACGCCTCTTTTGCGAGCTTTGCCTGGCTCCTGCCGATGTATTCCTTGCCCCCGTTAAATATCGGTTGCATGACCGAGAGCCTCGTGTTGTAGTTCGAGACGGCCTCGGGATTATTTATGACCGCGGGGTTGAAATCAGCCGGCGTAATGATCTCCTGGTTCAGCTTTGTCCCGAGCGCCATAAGCGGGTTGTCGGTCCTGCTCCAGGTCTCGGAGACCGCCACTTTGGGCAGGAAACCCGATTTTGACCTGAGGATACCCGCGTCGGCGGCTTCGATCTGCGCATCAGCCGCCTTGAGGCCGGGATTATTGTCCAGAGCCGTGCTGATTGCCTGCTCAAGCGTCAGCGGTTCCGCGGCGTAGCTGTACGTGGCCACGAGGAACGTCAGCGCCAGGACAAGAATAAGGTAACAGCCGTATACCGTGATTTTGCATTTCACGGACTTTGTTTTTATCTGTGCTAGGCTTTCGCCAGAGAAGCAGTGCGTGCCATATTCCATAATACGATCCCGCCTTCAAGATTTTTTACCTTGTACCCCATGCGCGAAAGATGTGAGCAGGCATAGGCGCTTCTGTTTCCGACCTTGCAGTAGACCACGATCTCCTTGTTCTTGGGAAGCTCCTCCATGCGGTATCCGAGTTCCTGGAGAGGGAGCAGATAGGAGCCTTTGATGGCCTCCGCAGCATGCTCCTGGGGAGTCCGTACATCGAGCAGGAGAAAATCTTCGCCTGTAGTCATTTTTCGGTTCAGTTCTTCAGGTCCGATGTTCTTGCATCCATTCGTGTTGAAAAACATGTTGCTGTCCTCCTTACGTTCCCCTGGTCATCCCCGGCCTCTTGAAACGTTGTCATTCTTTGCAGTTTGTAAAGAAGCTCGAACAATGGACACTGCCAGGGGTATTCCTCCGGGGTAGGAAGGAGAGGGGGATTGACAGTGCCCATTGTTCATGCTTTGCATCTAGTATAGCAATGTTTAAGCCAAAATTAGATATATTGTTTTTACAATATGTTACAATGCATTTCCATATGGCATATAGCTGAAGCGGAAAGTTTTGTCGAATACGATGAGAGGCCAATTATGAACAACCTGTTGATTTCGTTTGTTTTATGACAATCGACATATTTGTCCCCTTGATCATGTTTTACCGGATGGTTGTCGAATTAAGCTATTGCTTTTTTTGAACCGCCAGGCGTAGAGAACTGCAATTTGTTTATTACACCCCCTGCATTCACATGCTTTTCTCCGCGTCTGCGGTGAAGATTCATGACTTTTCAAGTACAGAGGTAGAGCTAAGGGTTTATACGTTTGGAAGTTGCGATAGTTGAATAAATTTCAGCCGAGATTTTATTCTTGAACCGGCCCCTGCTTTGTGTTAAATTTGACACAGTTTTTTCGGGGAGAAGAGGATGAGAAAAAGACTACTGTCTCTCACGCTGTTTGCTGCCATTGGTTTTTCGATTGCCTATGCGGAACAGCCTGCTTCCCAAGAGTACACCCGGGCGAACAAGTTGTTCTCCCAATCGAGATATTCCGAAGCACTTCCCCTCTATCAACGATTATCGAGCGCCCACACCAGTAACGTACCGTCCGGCACTCTCTCTCTGCGGATCGGCGACTGTTTTTTTCAACTCGGGAACTATCAGAACGCGATCGATGCATACCGTTCCGCCTTAAAGAACCAGAACCGCGCTGAACAGGCTCCGACCCAGTACTGGATCGGGTTCAGTACCTTTCTGCTCGGCAACGATGCAGAGGCTGCGGCGGAATTTCTGAAAATCCCGGAACGCTATCCGGAATCGGGCATGTGGGTCAGTACGGCATACTACTGGGCCGGGAGAGTATGCGAGCGCATGGGGAAAAAGGAACTGGCAGCGCAGTACTATCGAAAGGCCGGTGGAAAAGGGACGTCGACACAGGAGCGCTTTGCGCTGAAGAAGGCGGAAGCAGCAAAGGGGCAAGGGGCAAGTAGCAAGGGGCAAGCAGCAAGGGGCAAGTAGCAAGGATTTTCCTTGACCCATGCGGCTTGACCCTTGACCCAAGCTTTATCATGTTAAAAGAACTGAATATAAAAAATTTCGCCATCATCGACCAGCTCCGCGTAGAGTTTGCCCCGGGGCTGAACGTGTTCACCGGCGAGACCGGCGCGGGCAAGTCCATTGTCGTCGACGCCCTGAACCTCGCGCTGGGAGAGCGCGCGAGCGCCGACCTCATCCGCACCGGATGCCAGGAAGCGGTCGTGGAGGCCGCCTTCGAGCTGAACGGCAGGGGCACAAAGGAAATCGTTTCCCTGCTCTCCGACCAGGGAATTGAAGCGATTTCCGGCGAAGACCTGATCGTACGCCGGGTCCTGTCCTCGTCGGGGAAGAACAAGGTGTATATCAACGGGAGCCTGGCGAATCTCACGACGTTGTCGGCCCTTGGCGCGAACCTTGCGGACATCCACGGCCAGCATGAACATCAGTCCCTCCTTGCCCTCGATCGCCAGATGGACATGCTCGACTCCTTCGGCGGGCTCGAAAGTATCCGGGAGGCAGTTTCGCAGTCCTATTACCGCCTGCTGGATGTGAGGAAGGAACTGGCTGCGCTCGAAATGGGAGAGCGGGACCGGGCCCAACGGGAAGACATGCTCCGGTTCCAGAAGAACGAGATCGAGGCCGCAATGCTCAAGCCCGGAGAGGACGCCGAGCTTGCGAACGAACAGAAGGTACTGGCCAATTCGGAGAAGCTGGCAGGTCTCGCCGCCATGGTGGATGAGACCTTGTACGCGGCGGACGCTTCCGTGCTGTCGAATCTGAAAAAGGCGGTCAACGGCCTGCGGGAAATCGCGGAAATCGACAACAGGCTGTCGGGCCCCGCCCAACTGTGCGAGTCGGGCCGTGCGCAGATCGAGGAAGCAGCGCGGGAGGTATCTTCCTACCGGGAGAGCGTGGAGTTTGATCCCAAGCGCCTGGAGGAGATCGGCGACCGGCTCGACCTCATCCAGAAACTGAAGAAAAAATACGGCGGCACGATCGAAGAAATCATCCAATTCGGCTCAGAGGCGACGGCCGACCTCGAGCGGATGGAGCGGAGCACCGAGGAAATTGAGCGCCTGAAATCGGAAATACAAGCGATCAAGTTTGGGCTGACCGATAAAGCGGAGGAGCTGACGAAAAAGCGCAGCGCGGCGGCGCGAGACCTCGAAAAGAAAGTCGAAGCGGAGCTCGGCCACCTCGGCATGAAGAAGACCGTATTTTCCGTAAAGATCACCCAGGAGCCCGGAGGCGACACGCTCGACGGCCGTAAGCTCGGCCCGCGCGGCGCGGACCGCGTGGAATTCCTCATATCGCCGAACCCGGGGGAGGAGCCGAAGCCGCTTGCGAAAACAGCTTCCGGCGGAGAACTCTCGCGCATCATGCTGGCGCTCAAGACCATTCTCATCGAAGGGGACGAGATCCCCACGCTCGTGTTCGACGAAGTCGATGCGGGCATCGGGGGCGCGGTGGCCGAGGAAGTCGGAAAGAAGCTCAAACGAATAGCGGCAAAACACCAGGTCTTCTGCATCACCCATTTGCCGCAGATCGCGAGCATGGCCTCGAGCCACTACGGCGTGGCAAAATCGGTAAAGAAGGACCGGACGAGCACCGAGGTGCGGTTGCTCGACGCACAAGAGCGCGTGGACGAGATCGCCCGCATGCTCGGCGGAAAGACCATTACGGACGCGACGATCAAACACGCAGAAGAGATGATAGGGCGGGGAAGCGCTTAGGGCAGAGGGCATGGTGCAGAGAGCAGAGAGCATGGCGCAGAGG
>JAJYKN010000123.1 GCA_021788515.1 Nitrospirota bacterium
TAAAACTCTCTATGAATTCCTTTGCCAAAATGCCGTTTGTGCAGAGATAGATATATTTGCCCGCGTCGAGGAGCCCCTTTATGAGCTTTGGCAGGTCCCGGTAGATCATGGGCTCTCCGCCGGTCACGGCGACCACCGGCGCGCCGCATTCATTTGCCGCCTCAAGGCAACGCTCAACCGTAAGGTCTCCGTCCGCGGCCGTCCTTATGCGGTCGCACCCCATGCAAGCCAGGTTGCAGCGGTGCGTGGGTTCGAGCATCAACACAAGCGGGAACCGTTTTTTCCCGCTGAGCGTGTTGAAAAGTTTAATCATACGATTAGAGCACCCTCGATCTGAAACACGATAAACCGCAAAAGTAGGAATGGTGATTTTATACGGTAAGCCTGCATTTTGTCAAGCAGTTTTGATGTTTCAACCTCTTTACCTTAAAAGGGTATCCTCTCACGTCGATAGTGCACCCGGCTCAACCAATCCCATCCACCAACGGGAAGTGCTTCCTTGAATCCAAGAGAACCATGCAGAACTCGCGGCACGGAGATGCAGCGGCATCATTAAAAACATCTCAGAGGGTCTGGTCCAGTGCGTTTCTTTAAGTTTACCACAATCGCTCTTTCAGGTTTGTCTCCGCGGGGATTCTTCTGTGCCTGCATTCCGGAAACAGGAAGCTGGTAGTTCTCCCGCCTTCGACGGAGACCGCGATACGATCGCGGTCTCAGAGGGCCTGACCGCAGGTTCTTCGATAGAAAAATGCACCTGCCTGTGCTAAAGTATTGTAAGGGAGATTTTCACATGACCACAGCAAAACCTCAGCGCTTCGTTGTTCACGAACACCAGGCGAAGAGACTGCACTACGATTTCCGGCTTGAGCTGGGCGGGGTGCTCAAGTCCTGGGCAATACCGAAAGGCCCGTCCCTGAACCCGGCTGACAAGCGCCTTGCGGTCATGGTGCCTGATCACGTGGTCGAGTACATCAATTTCGAGGGGATCATCCCTGCAGGCCGATACGGCGCCGGGCCGGTCGTGGTCTGGGACAGCGGCGATTTCGTCCCTCTGGAAACCCACGAACCTGAAAAGGCCTTGCACGAGGGCAAACTCAGCTTTCTGTTAAAGGGGAAAAAACTGAAGGGCGCCTTCACGCTGGCCCGGATGAAAGGCCTTCCGAAAGGCACGGGCAAAGAGTGGCTGCTCATGAAGAGAAAGGACGAGTACGCAAGACCCGATTACGTGCTGCAGACTGAGATCACCCCGGCGAAGCTCAAAGAGCTGACAGAGCGAAATCCTCCCTGTGAAACGGAGTAAGTTTCGCTTCACATCCATAAAACGCTGCGGCAGAGGGGGAATTTTTACGCCACCATGATGGTAATGTCTTTTATGGCGCTGCCGACGACGAAGATCTTCATGTTATTGCTGGAACTGTCTACGGGAAGGAGGTAAAACCCTTTTGCTTTTTTACCGAGTTTAGCCAGAGAAAATCCCTTGTCCCAGGGAATCTCGCCGTCGATGTATCCCAGCAGAGACTCTCTATCGCTGAACTTTACGTAGACCTTGCGGCCGCTGTTTTTCCTGAGACCGAAGACCTTGCGCTCGACTCGATCACGGTATCCCTTGAAGGTCCTGACAAAGAAGACCGCCTTCAGGTCGTTGAGGGGGACGCTGGAATCTTCCTTTGCCTTCTGCTCGCGAAGCCTGAGCGTATCCGCGTCGATACGGAAGCTGCTGACGTATCCTTTCACGAGGGTGCCATTCTTATACCTGGCTACCACTTTCTCTTCCGCGGCCATCATTCACCTCCCGGAGTTCACGCAATAAACCACGAGTGCGAGTGTGATCGGCATCACTAGTAGAAAGACTAGCACAATACCCCGGGGTATTCAACCAGGGTGCAGAATGTTGTCAAAAGAATACACCCGATTGTTTCACCCCTGCTTTCCTTACTGCCTGCAACTGCGGCAGTCGGCAGGCTTCATGGCACATCCACAGGTCCGGAGGGCAATCTGCAACTCCGCGTTTTTTTAACAGGGAGATAACTGGCTAAGAAAGTTTTTTTATGCCGTTCTTACAGTATGGTTCCTTGTTTGCGATCCGTTGCTTCAGAATGGCCAGGTTGTGCTGATACTTGTCGTTTTCAAAGCTCCATGACGACCGGTGCCAGAGGTGAAAAATGACGGCCAGGCTCCTGACCGATCTGACCTGCTTTCCCTGGTTCAGGACGCGGATGCCGAGGTCGTTGTCCTCGATGGAGCCGTCCAGAAAATCTTCGTCGCAGCCGTTGATTGCTAAAAAAAGGGCTTTCGCAAGGCTGAAATTGCACCCCCACACGCCGTCGTCGGAAATTTTGTCACGGTGGGTTATGCGCCGCAGAAAAGGGCTCTTTATCACCAGGGCTTCTTCGACCCGCCGGGACTTTCCCAAGAGCGCGTCCCAAAGAAGCCTGGGGCTGAGCCTGTTGAGAACAGCGCCACGGTCGAGCAGGTGTTCAGTCAGCTCCCTGCCGATCTCGACGCGCCTTCCGCTCAGGATTGCGTCCGGGCTGCTCTTCTCGACGTGGGCGCGGACAAAATTGCGATGCGCCATGCAGTCGCCATCAATGAAGATCAGATAATCGCCGGAAGACCGGCGCACCGTTTCGTTCAGGATCCTGGGTTTCCTGAAGCCCGCATCCTCCTGCCAGACATGAGTTATCGGGAATGCCTCCTTCAGAACCTGTTCCATTTCACGGACCAGTTCCTTTGTCTCCGGTCCGCTCCCGTCGTCGGCAACCAGGACCTCAGAGGGCATCGTACTCTGACTTGCGAGGCTCAACAGACAGAGCTTCAGGGCTTTCGGCCGGTTGTAAGTCGGCACGATAATCGACGTTTTCATGGTTCGCGCTGCACCTCCTATGCGCTGAATATGCCTGGTTCCATTGCGCTGATGTTCGGGTCCATAAATGACGGTTTCTCACAAAAAAAATTCCGTAAAGGACAGAACACAGCTCGAAGCGGACCGGGAACCGTCCGTGAAGGTCAGCTCAAGCTCTGAAAGAACCGGTAATAATCCTCGACCATGCGCTCCTTGCTGAATCGTTCGGCGACCCAGATCGGCCCGGCTCCGGCCATCCGGGCGTGCAGAGACCGGTCTTTCAATATTTTCATCACTTCCTTGGCCATATTTTCCGGCCCTCCGTCCACCAGCGCGCCCGCGGGACAACCTTCGAGCGAATCCCGTATGCCCCCTTCGTTTACCGATACAACCGGCGCTCCGACGGCGAGCGCTTCAAGGACCCAGATGCCGAAGCCCTCGTTCCGATGAGTGCTCACGGCAACATCGATGTCGGCATAAAAAGAAAGCATCTCGTCCTTGGACAGCCTGCCGGTCCAGAGCAGGGCGCTGCTCAGGCCCAGTTCATCGGCGCAACGCTTAAACGCATCGATCTGGCCGCTGCCCGATTCGGAGGCAACGAGCGCGAACTGCGCATCGGGGACCTCTTTCCTGATCAGGACGAGCGCGTCAAGGAACTCGATCTGGTTTTTCCAGAGATCTCCCACCGTACCGATGACCAATGTGCCGGGCGCCAGCTGAAAACGCTGTCTCAGCGCGCCACTTCGGATAGCGCCGGGCTTGAATTTGTCGAGATCGATCCCATAATACACAATACTGAGCCGTTGCGCTATGCCGGGATAAAAGGCGAGGATCCTGTCCCTGATGTGGCGCGAGATCGTGACGATCTTGTCCATACGGGACAAAAGAAAACGCGAGCGGAGGAACTCCGCAACCTGGACCGTGTACAGAAGCGCCGGTTTTCTGCCCGACAGCACGGACGCAAGCCATGACTGGACAACGTCGTGTCGCCGCTGTATGTTCACGATGTCGTACCCATTGTCCCGGATGATCCGGGCCGTCTGTTGAACAGCTGCCAGGGCGTGAAGACCGGATCGTTTCACCGGGTGGAGCGAGATCGCACTGTTGCGGAACATTTCGACGAGCGGAGCACCGGGACGGCACACCAGGCCTACGGTCGCGCCTTTCAAAGCGAGCCCCGGAAGCAGGTCGCGCAAGAATTCCTCGCCCCCGCCCCTTCCCGACGCATTATTGACAAAGAGAATTCTCATGTGCCCGCGTTCCTCTCGGGCTGCCGCTGCTCTTCCGCAGCCATCAGCCATCTCCCGGAGTTTGCGTAATAATCACGAGTGCGATTGAGCTCGTGGTGATGACAGTACCACAATATCCCGGGGCATGCAATGGGGGGGAATTGTACGATTTTACTGGCACTACGTGTCGGCCTCTTACTTATCCGTAAGAGCAGCGTCCTCGCCAACGCCGGATTTCATTTCCGGCAAATTATCGTACACGGAATCGACGACATCCTTCATCTCGCCGTCCGAAACAGGAAGATAATAAATCTCCTCGCCCGACTCCTGCATCTTCTTGAGATCGACGACTGCGCCGGCCGGCAGATCCTCGCCGCTCCCTGTTTTGCCTTTGATTGCATAGAGGACCCAGCGCGGACCTTCGAGCGACAACACCATGTAGGAGCAATCGGACACTGCCAGGATCGCGTGCGCCCCGAGATGCGACAGGGTGCCGTAGCTCAAGACAATCCCGCTGCCGAGCTCGTACCCCGTCGGCACCACCACAGACTTCGACAGTTCATAAACGCCGTACGCTGCCCCGCCTGCCGCGGAAACCGCTGTTCCTCCCACGAGCGTCGTGCCGGCAATGGTGTTCCCGAAGACTTGCGTGGTCGCCCCGCCGGCCTCGCCGACAACAAACAGGGCGCCGCCCGATGCGACCCCGACGCCGCCCACTGCTGTCCCGATGGTGCCGCCGCCCACGGCAATGCCGGCGCTCGCAAGGGGAACGCCGATGTATTGTACCCCCTTACCAACGGCATAACCGCCGCCCCTGATGACAATGCTGGATACTTTGCTCAACCCCGCTTCACCCACGCCCGCGATCGTCCCGGCAGCGGCTGTTACGCCCGCAACAGGATAGCCTGCGCCTTTGATTGCGACACCCGCGGTTTTGCTTAAGCCCGCTTCACCAATACCTGCAATTGTTCCGGCAGCAACAGTTGCTCCCGCAACAGCGTAGCCCCCGCCTTTGACCGCAGCTCCTGCGGTCTTGCTTAATCCTGCTTCGGAAACGCCCGCAACGGTCCCAATAACCGCGGTTCCGCCCGCAGCAACATGGGAGCCCGTAAGATCGAGCAAACCGTACACGCCTGCCACCGCTGCAACGCCGGTCGGCGCAACAAGGTCATAGCCCATTTTTGTCGTGTTCCAGGTGACCTCGACAGCCAGCTTTGTCGTGGAAGGTTCGCAAGTTCCTGCCGCTCGTCCTCGGTCCGTTTAGCGATCGAAAGATTTCCGCGCACAAAAAAACTCATGGCTTTTTGAAAACTATCTTGAGCATAAACAAGTTCGGTCTTGGCCGCACTATGAGTGGTTGCAAGGATCTGCCCGTTCAGCTTCGTACCGGTCGCCACCACCGCCTTGCCCGTGTCCGCGGAATTACGGACATCGGTCAAGACCGCTTCTTTATATTTTCCTGAGTCCTTCGAAGCTTCGCTCGCCACTCGCTGGAGCGCCGTCTTTGATGAGATGATCGATGTCTTCTTTGCGTATTCAAAGG
>JAJYKN010000124.1 GCA_021788515.1 Nitrospirota bacterium
GCAATGCGCTTCATCACGTCCGCTCCGGTACCGTTGGAAAACATGATCGGCACCAGGCCCGCAAGGATGACTGAGACCGTCATGATCTTGGGCCTGATCCTCTTGACTGCGCCTTCCATAACCGAATCTTCGATATCCCGCAGAGAATTGATCCTTCCTTCCTGATGCCAGCGGTTATAGGAGAGGTCGAGGTAGAGCAGCATGACGATGCCCGTTTCCGCGTCGAGGCCCGCCAGGGCTATCACGCCGACCCAGACCGCGGTGCTCATGTGGTAGCCTAGAAAGTAGAGGAACCAGACCGTGCCCACGAGCGAGAAGGGCACCGCAAGCAGCACGATCATGGTCTTGGTGAATGATTCCGTGTTGAGATAGATCAATACGATGATGATCAGGAGCGTAAGCGGAATCACATAGAAGAGCTTTGCTTTGACATTCTCCATGTACTCGTACTGTCCGCTCCACTGGATCGTGTATCCAGCAGGGATCTTCACTTTCCCGGCAATCACCTTGCCGGCCTTCGCTACGTAGCTGCCGTAATCGCTTCCTTCAATGCTGAGCGTCACCGCGGCGGTCAGCCTCCCTCCCTCGCTTTGGATCATACCCGGGCCGCGCGTCACCTTGATGTCCGCAAGCTGGCCGAGCGGGATCTGGGCGCCGCCCATGGTCGGGACGAGGACCCGTTTCAGTTTCTCGATATCGTTCCGAAGTTCCCGTCCGTAGCGGATATTCACGGGATACCGCTCCCGGCCCTCGACCGTCGTCGTCAGGTTCATGCCGCCGATGGCGGATTCGATTACTTCATCCACGTCCTCGATGGTGAGGCCGTATCTGCTGATTTCGTCGCGGTTGATGTCGAAATCGAGAAAGTAGCCCGTATTGGCCCGCTCGGCGTAAACGCTGCGCGTACCGGGGACGGTGCGAAGAGCTTGTTCCAGATCGAGGCCGATACGCTCGATCCCGTCAAGATGGGGGCCGAATATCTTGATGCCCAGGGGCGTCCGGATGCCCGTCGCGAGCATGTCGATCCTGCCGATGATCGGCATGGTCCAAGAATTTGCAATGCCGGGCATGGCAAGGGCATTGTCCATGTCATCGCGAAGGTCCTCCCATTTCTTGTACTGCGGCCGCCACTGGCTCATGGGCTTTAAAGTCACATTGGTCTCGATCATCTCGAGCGGCGCCGGATCGGTCGATGTCTCGGCCCTGCCTGCCTTGCCGAAGACGCGCTCCACCTCGGGAAATTCTTTGATGATCCTGTCTTCGGTCTGGAGCACCTCGCTCATGGTCGTAATGGAGGCGCCGGGCACCGATGACGGCATGAACAGGAGCGTCCCCTCGTACAACGGCGGCATGAACTCCGACCCCAGTTTGCTAAAGGGAAAAACCGTGACCAGGACAATGATGATTGCCACGATGATGACGAACTTCCGAAAGCGGAGTGCAAAGTCCGCAACAGGGTGATAAATTTTCGTGAGAAAGTGACTGATGGGATTGTTGTCCTCATGCCTGATCTTTCCCTTGATGAGAAGGGTCATCAGGACCGGCGTCAGCGTGATCGCGAGAAAGCTCGCAAAGAGCATGGAAAACGTTTTTGTATACGCCAGGGGCTTGAACATTCTGCCTGCCTGTTCCTCAAGGGTAAAAACCGGCATAAAACCCACGGTAATAACGAGGAGTGAGAAGAAGAGCGACGGCCCGACCTCTTTTGCAGCGTTGATAATCACATCCACGCGCGAACCGTGGACCATTCCGCCCTTTTCCCACTCTTCGAGCTTTTTATGCGCATTTTCGACCATGATGATGGAGGCGTCAACCATGGCGCCGATGGCGATGGCGATGCCGGAGAGGCTCATGATGTTCGAGCTGATTTTGAGGTAATACATGCAGACGAAGGAGATCAGGATCGCCACGGGCAGGGTCAGGATCACGACGAGGGCGCTCGGCAGATGAAAGAGGAAGATGATGCAAACCACGCTTACGGCAATGCCGAGCTTGATCACTTCTTCGCGGAGCGTGTCAACGGAGCGGTGGATGAGTTCGGACCGGTCATAGGTTGTGACGATCTTGACCCCTTCGGGCAGGGACGGTTGCAGCTCTTTGATCTTTGCTTTCACCCGGTCAATCACGTCGAGGACGTTCTCTCCGAAGCGGACCACGACAATTCCGCCGACGGTCTCGCCTTTCCCGTCCAGGTCTGCGGCGCCGCGCCTGATCTCCGGACCGAGCTGGACCTGGCCGATGTCGCGGAGCAGGATGGGCGTCCCTTTCTCGTTGGTGCCCACGGCGATCTTCTCGATGTCCGACTTGTCGTGGATGTAGCCGCGGCCGCGGACCATGTACTCTCTGCCCGACCACTCCACGACCCTTCCCTCCACGTCGCGGTTGCTGCGCCTGACTGCGTCCATAACCTTTGAAAGCGGAAGCTTGTACGCCGCAAGCCGGTTCGGGTCCACAGTGATCTGGTACTGTTTCACGAACCCGCCCACGGAGGCCACCTCGGAAACGCCGGGCACTGATTCAATGGCATACTTGAGGGTCCAGTCCTGGAGCGATCGGAGCTGGGAGAGATCGTGCTTTCCACTCTCGTCCTCGAGGGCATACTGGAACCCCCATCCCACGCCGGTTGCGTCAGGGCCGAGCTGCGGGGTCACGCCAGCGGGAAGTTTCCCCTGGACGCCCTGAAGATATTCGAGCACCCGGCTCCGTGCCCAGTAGATATCCGTACCGTCTTTGAAGATGACGTAGACGAAGGACGTGCCGAGAAAGGATTTGCCGCGCACCACGCGCACCTCGGGCGCAGCGAGGAGCGTCGAAACAATGGGATAGGTGATCTGGTCCTCGACCAGGTCCGGGCTCCTGCCCGTCCATTCGGTATACACGATCACCTGGGCGTCCGAAAGGTCCGGGATCGCGTCGAGCGGCGTGTGATACACCGCCCAGACCCCCCAGAGGGTAAGGAACCCCACCAGGAGAAAAACGAGGAATTTATTCCGTGCCGAAATTTCTATGATTTTGGATAACATGATTAAACCTCAGTTCAGGGTTCAAAGTTCAGCATTGCAAGCGACACCGCTTGTTCTCCTCCCTTTTACCATGAACTCCGAACTATGAACTTTGAATTATTAGTTGCCCCCTGACCTCAGCTGGCTCTCCGAATCTATGAAGAAGTTGCCGGACGTAACGACGCGCTCCCCTCTTTTGATGCCTTTCAGGACTTCTACGTAATCCTCCCCTCGCAGGCCGAGCGTCACCCGCCGCATCTCGTACACTCCCGGTTTTTTCTCGACGTACACGATCTGGCGCGTGCCCGAATCAATCACTGCCTCGCGCGGAATCGCCAGCCTTGAGCCTGAAGAGACCATGATCTCGACATTCGCAAACATCTCGGGCTTCAGCAGGAATCCGGGATTCTTCATGGCAAGCCGCGCCTTGACGGTCCGGCTCACCGGGTCCAGGGACGGATCGATAAAATCTACGATTGCACGATAGCTCTGACCGGAATAGTACGGCAAGGTCACGAGTGCGGTCTGGCCTACTCTGACCAGGGGCACTTCATACTCATATATGTCGGCCATGATCCAGATCGAGGAAAGATCGGCAATCTTATAGAGGTTCATGCCCGGCGTGATATAGCCTCCTTCAAGCACCATCTTGTCGAGCACGATGCCGCTCAGCGGCGCCTCGATCGTCATGTCCGTCTTGGGCTTGCCCGTCTTTTCAAGCTCTGCAACCTGCTGGTCCGTGATGTCCCAGAGCTGAAGCCGCCGCTTCGCCGATTGCAGCAGTTCGCTGCTCGAAGCCTCGATCTCGGCCATGTCGCCGGTCCCCGTCAGAGATGACCTCACCGACCGCAGCGCGATAAGATATTCCTCCTGGGCCGTCACCAGGTCGGGACTGTAGATCGACAGGAGCGGCTGGCCTTTCACGACCTGCTGCCCGGTATAATCGACATAGAGTTTTTTCACCCATCCCGCGATCTTGGTATTCACGAAAGCGAGACGGGTCTCATCGGGCTCGACTTTGCCCACGGTGCGGATCTGTTTGTCCAGCGATCGGTAGTCAGCAACAGCCGTGCGCACGCCGATGAGCTGCACCTTGTCCGGGCTGATCGTAATGACCGGCAAAGCCTCCTGTTTTACGGTCTCTGCACTCCGTCCCGCGCTCCCGGACGCCTGGCTCTGTATCGGACCCCCATGGCCCGCATGTTCCTGGCCAAAAGCATGGGAAGAGAAAAGAATCGGGACGAAAAAGAAAATTAAGGTCAGGAGGAGATTGCTCTTTCTCGTATCCGCTGATTCCGCTGGTTTTCCCGTGCGTGCCTCGATGGCTGAAGTCATGACCCATTTCTCAATTCTCATGATGGTCCTCTCCGGTGAGTTCATTCAGCATGGACATGGTCTTGTTCAGGTTGACCAGCTCTTCCTGCTCCATGAGCTGGTATTTCAAGAGCGTGTTTTCGCTTTCCAAAAGCGATGTGAAATCGCTCTTCCCCACCTGGTAGTTTGAGGTCGTTGATTGAAGCGACAGCCGCGCCTGCGGGATGATCCCGGCCTCGTAGAGATCTATGCGATGCTCGGCTGTCTTGATCGTGGAATAGAGGTCGCGCACCCGTGCCAGCGTCGCAAGCCTCTCGGCGTCATACTCATAGCGTGCGGCGCTGAGGTCGGCTGACGCGGCCTTCACTCCCGTTGACTTGTTCCAGAAATAGAGCGGGACTTTAAACATCAGGCTTGCCTGCCAGACGTCCGATTTGTCGCCCCGTGTGAACCAGCCTCCGGAGACGACCATGTCCGGCAGAAATTCCCTGCGGCTCAAGGATAGTTCTTCCCTGCTTTGCTCCACCATGCGCTCTTTTCCCTGCAAGACAGGGGAATGGTCAAGCGCCATGGCTGCCAGTTCATCCACGGTAACGGTCGGAGTAGCTCTCGGAAGCTCCTCCGGTCTTCCGAGGGGAGCCAGCGGGTTGCGGCCCACGAGGCTGTTGATCAGTGACGCCTGCGTCTCTTTCTTCTGCTCTTCCTCGGTCAGCCGGTCCAGGATCAGAGAGACCTCAAGCTGGGCGCGGACAACGTCTTGCTGCATGCCCTGGCCGGTAGCATACCGCGTCTCGGCGATACGCTGAGAATTTTTCAGCAGCTCCTTTGTCTGGTCCAGGATCTCGGCGGATTTGAAAGCGAGGAAATATTCATAATATGCGTTCTTGAGGCTGTTCAGCACTCTAAGCTTCGTTTCCCGGGCCCCTTGCTCCGTCCGCTCCGCTTCCTTGCCTGCGATTCGGCCTTTTGTCCCAAGCTTGCCCGGAAACGGGATCTCCTGGGTAAAGACCACGCCCTGCATGCTCATATCTTCCTTCCCGACACTCCACACGCCCGGCGACCCGACGTTCTGGACCGCATAGCCTACCATGGGGTCCGGCAAGGCGGAAGCCAGAGACTTTTTCTCATCAGCAGACTCCACTCTTTTCTCCGCCATGAGGATCTCGGGGTTGTTCTTAAGCGCCTCCTGCTCCAGGTCTTTGAGCGTGACAAGGGACTCCTCAGCATGAGAAACCATGGGAAAGGAAAGAAGCAAAATCAAAAAAATGAGATGCTTTATTTGCATTG
>JAJYKN010000125.1 GCA_021788515.1 Nitrospirota bacterium
GCCGGCCTTCCTCAAGCTGCATCTTTACCGCGTTCGTCTTTTCCTTGGACAGGATCGAGACACGCTTCACCGCATGCGTAAACACGTCTTTGGCGATGGTGACTTTTTTGGTGCTCTTCGCCGGCACCACCTGAAGATAGTTGGGATAATTGCCGTCGATAAGCTTCGATACCATGACCAGCCCGTCCCGTTTGAACAACGCATGGTTCTTGCTGAAGCCCAGCCGGAGCTCGCCCTTGGGAGCGTCCTCCTCAAGGATGCGCCTGAGTTCCAGCATGGCCTTTTTGGGGATGATGAGGCTCTCTTCCTTGTGCTTGGCGTCGATCACCCGGTCGATCATCGAAAGCCGATGGCCGTCCGTGCCGACCATGCGGATATTGAGGCCCCCCTTGACCTGGGACATGTGCACGAACAAGCCGTTCAGCACATACCGGGCATCGTTCTCCCCGACGGAGTAGAGCGTTTTCTTGATCATGTCCCGGAGAATTTCGCCGTCGATTGCGATCATGCCCTCTTCGGCCACATCGGGAAGGGAGGGATATTCGTCCTTGGGCAGCCCGACGAGCTTGAACTGGGACCGGCCCGAGATGATCTTGACCCAATTGCCGTCTTCAACCCTGATCTGCAAATCTTCCGCGGGAAGCTCCCGGACGATCTCGTACATTTTCTTGGCGGACACCGTGACGGCCCCGGGTTTTTCAACTTCTGCCGCGTAGCGGCCGCGCAGCCCGATCTCGAGGTCCGTGGCGATAATCTCAATACTGCTGCCGTCGGCGACCAGAAGCATGTTCGAGAGAATGGGCATGGTGTTCTTTTTTTCCACAACGCCCTGGATCCTCTGCAGCCCCTTCAGGATTTCCTCTTTCTTGATTGTAAGTTTCATCGGGGAAGCCTCCTGTCACGTCGTAGAATGCTATCAGAAAACCGGCCAAATAGCAATAAGTTTTTACTTGTTTTTATCATTTAGTTTCAATGTTTTATCTGTCTAATTAACATCTCGATTTTTGCTTTCAAATCCGGGTCTTTTTCTTTTTTTTCTTCGGTGACTTTGCAGGCGTGAATGACCGTGCTGTGGTCCCTGTTGCCGAAAAAATTCCCTATTTCCGGCAACGATGAATTGGCAAGAGTGCGGCAGAGATACATCGCCACTTGTCGCGGCAACACCACGGCCTTGGTGCGGCGCTTTGACTTGAGGTCCGAGATCTTCACGCCGAACGACTCAGCCACGACCTTCTGGATCAGATCGTTCGTGATCGTTTTTTCCCTGCTGTCGAGCAGATACTTGAGCTCGTTCTTTGCCAGCTCCTGGGTGATCTCGGTATTCGTAAGCGACGAGACGGCGCCCAGCTTGACCAGTCCGCCTTCGAGCTCCCTGATGTTGCTCTTCATCATGGAGGCCAGAAAGTGGGCCACGTCGTCGGGCAAACGTATGCTCCAGAAATCCGCTTTCTTCCTGAGGATGGCGATCCTCGTCTCCAGGTCCGGCGCCTGGATGTCCGAGATCAGCCCCGACTCGAACCGCGAGCGGAGACGCTCCTCGATGTCGGGAATTTCTTTGGGCTGGCGATCGCTGGTGAGGACGATCTGTTTTTGCGCTTCATAGAGGGCGTTAAAGGTGTGAAAAAACTCTTCCTGCGTCCGCTCTTTTCCGGCAATAAACTGGATATCGTCGATCAGCAGCACGTCCATGTTCCGGTACTTCTGACGAAACTCCTCCATCCGCTGGTGGCTCATGCGGTTTATCAGTTCGTTCGTGAACTGTTCCGAGGACAGATAGGCAACCTTTGTTCGCGGAGATTTACCCTGGATGTGATGTCCGATCGCATTGATCAAATGGGTCTTGCCCAGTCCCACGCCGCTGTAAATGAACAACGGATTATAGGCCCGGCCCGGCGCGTCCGCCACGGCCTTTGCCGCCGCATGGGCGAACTGGTTGCTCGGCCCGACGACAAAAGTGTTGAAAGTGTATTTTTTTTCGAACAGGCCGATTTTCTCTTCCCGACCTTCTTTTTTTTCTTCTTTTGGATGACGAGTTGTTTTTTTCGCCGCCTTCGGCTGAACAAAAAACTCGATGTCCATGTCGTCGCGCTTGGTAACTTCGCGGATGACCTCGGTTACCGTGCTCCAGTGATGTTCTTTAATCCAGTCCCGATGGAATTTGCTCGGGACTTCTATCAAAAGCCGGTTGCCCTCGATCGAAAGGAGCTTCGACTGGCTGAACCAGGTATCGTAACCCTGCTTAGACATACGGTTTTCTATCAGCAGGAGAATTTCTTCCCAAACTTTTTCCTGATCCATGCTATACCCCAAAAATACCCCGAAAAACCCAGTCGGTTACGAACATGCTTATCCACACCTGTGGACAATGCATTTTTTATTATTTTTTCAAATGATTATGGTTTCGCTCGGAGGCTTATTGTCTGCTTTTTGAAACCCTATTTTTGCTTGATTTCTTGCTGCCCTTATGAAGCGTACTAAGCACGTATCTTGCACAACAGGGGGCCGCGGGAGGCCGCTTGATCCAGCGGGCCAAACTATACCAGAACCCGGACTTTCTGGCAAGGTATTTTTATCCACAGGCATGGTCGTGACAGGTTCATCTGCCTTGAGTTGTTCGACCAAACAAATCCGCAATGAATCTGTTTGTCAGGTCTCGACAGCAACAGAAGCGTTTTTCGCTTGAGCAAAAATGATGGCACAGAGAAAGACTAATCAGCGTGACACCGGTTCCGAGTAATTAAAAAATTGCTTGACTTCGCAACTCTAGAACGGTATTATAAAACACTTGTTTCAATGATGAACGAATATCGCTTATAACTTTTTCCGGAGGTGCTAAAAATGTCAGCAGATGTGAAGGTTGATCAGGTTCTCGATGCAAAGGGTTTGAGCTGTCCTCTCCCGATTTTGAAAACAAAGAAAGCGGTAGAAGCACTTTCAAAGGATCAGGTGTTAAAAGTAGAAACCACGGATCCGGGATCAAAGAACGACATGGCTTCCTGGGCAAAAAGAACGGGCAATGAGATCCTGAAAGTCGAAGAGGGATCGGGGACGTTCACGTTCTTTATCAAGAAAACCGCATAAGGAGAAAAAATGGCAAATAAGAAAATGACAATTATTGCATCGAAGGGTTCGCTGGACATGGCTTATCCTCCCTTGATCCTTGCCACCACGGCAGCAGCCATGGATGTTGACGTGACGATATTCTTCACGTTCTTCGGTCTCGACATCATAAAAAAGGGCAATGCAGACAACCTGAAAATCTCACCCATCGGAAATCCGGCAATGCCGATGCCGGTACCCATCCCGACGCTGGTCGGGTCGCTCCCCGGCATGGAAGCCATGGCGACCTCCATGATGAAATCCATGTTCAAGAAACACGGCGTTGCCTCGATCGGAATGCTGCTCGACCTCGCCAAGGAGAGCGGCGTTAAACTCATCGCCTGCCAGATGACCATGGATGTCATGGGCGTCAAGCAGTCGGACATCGTGGACGGGGTTGAGTTCGGCGGCGCGGCCATGTGGCTGGATGAAGCTTCTGATTCACAGATCAATCTGTTCGTGTAAGCCGCAGATCAAAAATATGATGCGTTATTGAAAGCCGGTTCTGCAAACAGAACCGGCTTTTTGTTTTCTCGGCCTTCTCCTAAAATATTTTTAATATAGGGTCGCCTCTCAGAACTCATATCTCATCTGTGTATATACATTGTCATTCTTTGCAAATTGCCCGAATTGGCTCCACGGCTTGCCGCCACCGAAGACGTTGCCTCCCATTGCAAGCCAAATGGCGTCCGTCAGATTATACTTCACCTCGGGATTCAGCATGTAATCTCCATCCGACAAACCGTAAAACGTAAAGAAGGACAGCCTCAATGTCTGGTTCATCAGAAACTGAGTGAGCCGCATTGTCGCAAGCTGATGGAGATGTTTCTCTTGCGGGAAACCGGCGGGCAGGTTTTGAACATAGGCTGAATAATCCTGCATGTATTCGCCGTAGTACTGAAGCCCCAACGTGAAGTCCTCCCAGAGCTGTCGTTGATACCCGATCAAATACCGCGTTTGCGAGTTGGGAATCATTGGATCAGTACCGTGCCTGTCCTGACTCGAATCGTAGTAACCGGCTTCGAGGCTCACGACGCCCTCAAAGGCCTTGCCTTGGGAACTCGCACCGTAGACATTGAGCTTGGGATAAAAAAGTGTAAGCTTTGTGGGCGTTACCGGGTTGTCGGGCATTATCGACGGCTGCCGTGAGTATCCGCGATAGTAATATAATGATGTATCGAATCCGGCCACGTCGCGGTATATACGCATTGCCGTTTCCGCCTCATGGAGGTCTCTGTACGGACCTTGCGCTTCCCTGTTCGTAATGCCCGCCATAGGATCGAACATCCAGAATCTTGTCGGGTCAGGGTAATTGTTCGGTTCGAAATACGGGATGGCGATAAGTTCGATTGACGCAAATTCCGGATAGAGACCGATCTTTGCGCCGTCAACGCCCTTTTTCAGATACTCCAGCGGTCTGCCTGAGAAGAACGCGGCGTAGTCTTTCGGGAATATGTCATTAATAAACAGAAGATCGCCGACACCCCAGGTGACGATCTGCCGACCGACGCGCGCGTCCCACTTCTCCGCAGTAAAGTCGAAATACCCTTCCCGGAGTTCCGTAGACGCTTTTTTATCCAGGTTGTCATAAAAAGCATCTTCCTTCACAAGTAAGTGAAAAGGATCCGCCGCCGCGTCGAGTTTAAGTTGCGCCCGCTCCTCCGACAATTTATAGTCTTTGCCGTCGGGGTCGTCGGTAACGGTATCTCTTGCGTAGTTTCCCTGAACAAATCCATGCAGGGAAACGTCGCCTGCTGACGCTGTGGAACAGGCAATAATCACAAGCGCAAGACCAAGAACCGATTTCATAACATTCTCGTTCATTTACACTCCCTGAGATTTTATCGCGCGAATGCAGACGAAACCCGCGTTTTCAACCAACCGGTCATAAGCGATTTCATCATGAGGTTGATCGGACGGAGGCAAACAGAGCGCTGAAGAATAACGATCAATCTTTAGCCCTGAACCTGCTATCAACGATTCGGCCTCTTCGATACGGTAAAAACGGGCCTCCTGGTAGATAGGATGCCCTTGCGCTTTCTTTGTTTCATACAACTGTCCCCAAGGACTTTCTTTGTTGATCATTCCCACGATCAACGCCCCATTCCTCTTTAAGACTCTTTTCGCCTCGGACAGCACCGCTGCCGGATCAGCAACAAAACAAAACGTAAAAAGGATAAAAACAGCGCCGAAGGACTCATTGCCGAACGGCAACGCCTCGGCTCCTCTCTGCAAAACCCTGACTCCCCGGCTTTCAGCTATTTCAAGTTCCTTTGCAGAAGGATCTATGCCAAGGTCAATTCCCAGCGCTTTTGCAAACCTGCCGGTGCCGACGCCGACCTCCAGAAAAGGACGTTCAATGCCTCTCATTAAAAATCGAACTGCCTCAACTTCAACCCTGAATAGTTTTTTCCCCACAGGGCTGTCGAACCACCTGTCGTAGTCTTCAGCGCGCTGATCGAAGAAGAT
>JAJYKN010000126.1 GCA_021788515.1 Nitrospirota bacterium
CAGAGCCTCTCAGGGACGCCACGCTCATTGCGCGCGTTTCTTCGAGTTCGAACAGCGCGCACAACTGCCGGTAGGCCCAGGCGGAGCGCTCGATCAGTTTTTTGTCGAAAGCCTTGCGCCCCCAATTCTTACGGTCCTGCGGAGAAAGCGACCACCATACCCTGTCGCGATTGGCTTTCCGATCCATTATGGCGAAAGAGGAAAAGACCGCCAAAACGGGAGTTTTTCCGGTAAATGCCCCGAAGTCGGTTTCAACAAGGAGAATCGCCGAAATAACTGCCGGATCCACGCCATACTCGGCTTTTTCCTCCTGGAAACAATACCTGTGGTCTTCTATGAACCGCCGCGCGGTTGCTATCTCGGAGGGCGCAAGGAAATGGGCGTAGCTCGGCGGGGCCAGTCCGGTCCTCATCGTATCGCAGACGAGATGGAACATCGGGGGCGGAGCGGACCGCAAGGCCCTGTCGACCATGTGGCGGGAAAAACCGGCTCGGACCAGCTTGCGCTCCAGATGCCGATAAGTATCCCCCCGGGCTTTCGCACAGCCTGCGCCGACGAAAAACATCGCAATAATCCATGCAAGCAGCAGGACGATACAATTCTGCCTGCCGGCCACAACAACTTGCTTAAGCATGCTGGAACACCTCATGTTGATACGGAATTTAAGCGGCGGCAAATCGCCCCGGGATCTATTTGCCTTGAGATTAACAGAGGTTTTATTATAGTTTATCATGATTCTTGATGCAAACTCGACTTAACAGCATCTGCCCTTGCTCGTCAAACGCTTTTCGATTTCTGCCTGGCCGCGACGCCCGGCAGTAGGTGACCGGAGATATTATGTCCGCCATTGCCGAACCGATTGCCTGCCGGCAGGCGCAAATCGGTAATTTCAAAAATCTCAGAGACCGTATTTTCGAAGTCATGGGACGAATGCTCGACCTGGACCTTTCCGACCGGGAATCCTGCCTCGAGTGGCGGGAAAAACTCGAGACCGATACATTCAATCTGGTGGTCGTAGGACAATTCAAAAGGGGTAAAACCTGCCTGATAAACGCCATGCTCGGCGCAGAGATTCTTCCCGTTTCAGTCATTCCCCTCACCTCCATCGTTACGGTGCTGGTCTACGGCGAAGCAAAGGCTGCGAAGGTGTGTTTCAAAAACGGGGAAACGGCCGACATCCCGGCCGAATCCGTTTCCGATTACGTTACCGAGACAGGCAATCCGAACAATGTGAAAGGGGTCTCGGAGGTAACGGTTTTTTATCCTTCGCCCTACCTCAAGGATGGAGTGCGGCTCGTTGACACCCCCGGGGTCGGTTCGGTCTATATTCATAATACGGACGTAGCCTACCGGTTTCTGCCAAGGTCCGACGCGGCCCTTTTTCTGCTCTCGGTAGACCAGCCCGTCAGCAGCGCGGAAATAGAATTCTTGAAAGACGTGCGTGAATACGCCGCCAGGATATTCTTCCTTTTGAACAAAACCGATTATCTCTCGGACGAAGAGGTGAGCAAGGCGCTTGCATTCGCCGAACGGACCCTCGAAGAGATCATGGGGCCGGACAACTTCAAGATATTTCCGATTTCCGCCAAGCTGGGCCTGCGGGCCAAGCAGAACGGATCGGCCGAAGAGCTTTCCGCAAGCGGCCTTCCTCGTTTCTCCGAAGCCCTGGACCGGTTTTTGGCAAAAGACAAAGGCAAGGTGCTGCTCGAGTCGGTTTCCGGCAACCTTTTGAAGCTCCTTTCGCGCGAGAGGCTTGAAACCGAACTCAAGCTCAAATCCCTTGGAACGCCCGTCGAACAGATACGCGAAAAGATAGCCGCCTTCGAGAGCAGGAAGCAGGAACTGATCGAAGAAAGAAATACGTTTGACGCCGTTTTCAGCTCGGAGCTCCGGCGCCTGGTAACAAGCGAGCTGGACCCGGGGATCGCGGAGATGAAAAAAAGGCTTACGTCCGAGATGAGCGAGGAGTTCGAGGCTTTTCGGGAATCGAAAAATGAGCTCTCTTTAAAAGAGCTCAACGACACGCTCGAGCAGTTCGTTTCCGAAAAGATCCAGGAGCACTTCACGGCATGGCTCGAACTCGAAGACGAGCGGCTTACCGGCTCCTTTGACGCCGTTTGCGGCAGGTTTGCCGCAAAAGTGAACGCGATGACCGACTCGCTTCTCAATTTTTCCTCCCAACTTTTTTCCGTTCCGTTCGAAACGGTTGAGGCTGAATCCCTGCGCGCCTCCGAGTCTTCCTTCCACTACAAGCTGCGCGGCGATGCAGTCGGTCTGGACATGCTTACCGATTCCCTCACGCAGATTGTCCCCGCATACATAAGCGGGAGGTGGAAATTTCAGCGCCTGCGGGAGTGGGCTATTCGCACCGCCGACAAAAAGATCCTCAATAAGAGGAAACGGCATATGCTGGAGCTGATAGAGATGCAGGCCGGCAGGGCCAGGTCGGACTTCCTCGACAGGCTCAATCGAAGCGCTTCGCGTTTTCGGCGCCGAATAATCGGCGACATGGATACTGTGGCGGGCGCAATTACGAAGGCGATAGAAAGCGGCATCGATCTTCGTCACAAGGGAGAAGAGGAAGCGGCCCGGATCGAGTCCGGCCTGAGCGAACGACTGGCCGGGATGGAACGTATAAGAAGCGATCTGGTGCGCATCAGGGAAGAACTTGAAAGACAGGGCGAACAGTGAGCCCGGTTTATCTTTTCATATACAGTTGGAAACAGGAAAGCGTATGAACGAAAATATTTCGGAATCACTAAGAAGGCAACGCGAGCTTATCATCGAGGAAGGCGGCGCTCAGGCGTTTGACCGGCATACCAGCCTGCTCGAGATTGCCGTCATTTCTCTATACAACCGGCTTGCAAACCGGCTTGAGACCGGTCCCGAGTCGTTTCGGGCGGGAGGAGCGATCGCTGCCATAGGTCTTTTCGGACGCGGCCTTTCCGGTCCGACCCAACCCGTCGAGATACTCTGCATTCAAGCGGACGATTCGCCCGCCAAAGACACCTGGGCCGATGAGATCACGGGACCGCTCATCGAAGGCGGATGGACCGTCGAAGCCCACCAGGGATCGACGGCGGAGATAATGGAGCTGGCGCGCACGGATTCCGGCCTTTTCCTCAAGCTTTTGGACCTGAGGTACATTTCCGGGAACCGCGCCCTCGCGGAGCGGCTCGAACTGCAAATCGACAACTACATCGCCGAAAACCGCAGCGCTTTTTTACGTTCACTGCGCGAATCCATTGCGGCCCGCAACGAGCTGCTGAGTACCCCCCGGAACTGGCTCGAGCCCGATATCGAGGAAAACCCGGGAGGACTTTCCGAGATTCGCGACATCCGGGCCGGATGCCGGATCGAATCGAAGGTCCGAAACCTCGATGACGCTATTTTCCTGGGCTATCTCACCCGGCAGGAGGTGGACTTCCTGCAAACCGCTGAGAAAACATACTGTCGATATAGGAACCTCCTCAAAGCCGCGTCGGAACATGAGGGCAGCATGCTTTCTTTCGACGACCAGGAAATGATTGCGGACAAGCTGGGATACGCGGAAAAATCCGGTTTTCTGCCGGTGGAAATATTCATGCAGGACGTCCACCGGTTGCTTAAAGGCGTCGCCACGGTTTCCCGGGAATTCTGGGAAAGGATCGACGAGGGCCTTTCCGCCAAGGCTGAAGAGACCGGCGCCGTAATAGAGGAAGGAATCGTTGCCAGGTCGGGGAAGATTTACATTCAAACCGAACGCTTCCCGGCGACTCCCGCGCACCTGGTTCATCTTTTCGTCTTGTGCGCGCAGCACGGCCTCGGCCTGGCAAACGTCACCAGGCAATGGATTTCTCACAACAAAAATGTCCTCGACGGTGCTTCCGGAGATCCTGCCGTTAAAGATGAGTTTTTCGAACTTCTGCGAGCCGACTCCATCGAAGTCCCGGTTCTGCGCCGTTTTTACGACTACGGGCTCATGACCGCCCTTATCCCCGAACTTGCCTCGGTGCACGCTCTGGTTCAGCACGACAAGTTCCACCTCTATCCTGTCGAGGAGCATCATCTGCGCACGGTCTCCGAATTAAAAAAGATCATTGCCGGCGCGTATTGCGAGGCAGAGCCCGAACTGAGCACGGCTGCAAATGATTTGGGAGACCCGGCGCCCATGCTGCTCGCAGGCCTTCTCCACGACGTGGGCAAGAGCATCGGCAGCGGGCATGCGGCCGCGGGCGGAGAAATGATCCCCGCTATTGCAAGGCGGATCGGCCTGTCTTCCTCGGAGAGCGAAGCGGTCCAGTTTCTGGTATCCCAACACGTGCTCCTGCTCGATAACGCCGCCCTGCGCCACCTGGCGGACCATGAAATGCTATCGAGCTGTACGGCTGCGGTGGGAACAAAAGAGTACCTCGATCAACTCCTGTTACTGACCTTTGCCGATATGACGGCCACGGGTCCGCGCGCACAGGACAAGTGGCGCAATACGCCTGTAATGGGACTCTATTGCAATCTTAAAGGCATACTGGAAAAAGGCGAACCGAGTTCCCGGGTCATCTCCGAGAGGGCCGCAAAGGTCAAAAAACGGATCGAAAGCCGCGTCTCCGACCTTCTGAGCGATAGCGAGCTGGAAACCTGGTTCTCTCAACTCGCCCCGAGGTATCTGTTATCGGTATCTCCCGAAGAGATAATCAAGCACATAGAGTTGAGCAGAAAGCTCAAGGAAGCCGAAAGGGCTTTCATCTGGGAAGTCACAGCCCGGGGAGAAACAGCGGAGATCACCTTCATGACCTACGACAGGCCCGGCCTGCTGGCAAAAGCCGCCGGCATCCTCACGCTTCACCGGCTTAACATCGCCGGCGCCCAGGCATTCACGATGGATAACGAAATTTCCATCCTCATCTTTAAATGCCGCATGCCGCACCTGGCCAAGCCTATAAATTGGGATGCGATGCGAAAGGACGTGGACAGCCTGCTCAAGGGTAAATTCGCCCTGGATTACCGGATTGCCGCGCACTCCGCCGAAATGGAGCAGCCAAAGCCGCTGCGGGCCGAGCCAAGCAAAATCGTCGTGGATAATGAATCTTCGACTATGCACACTATCCTCGAAGTATACACGACCGACCGGATAGGACTTCTCTACACGATCACCAGGACTTTGCACGAACTACAGATTCCGATATCGGTAGCCAAAATCACCACCAGAAGCGATCAGGCCGCCGACGCCTTTTACATCAGGAACGAAAAGAAAGAGAAGGTTACGGACCCCGAACAGATAGAGGAGATCAAAAAAGCCCTTCGTTTCTGCCTGGATGGAGAATCGGAATGGGACTAGGAGCGGTGAATTGGTGAATTGGTGAGAGGGTGAATGGGCGTCTATTGCCGGTTTCCGATTTCCAATTGCCATGTATTCGCGAGATAGCGTCCACCCGGAAACCCAAGTCTCAGGGAACGGTGGGCACGATACCACCTGTGCCCACCCTACGGTGGCGGGTCCGGGTAGGGTGGGCACAAGCTTTATCGTGCGCACCAGGAAGTTTCCGGATGGACAAGAGTGAATCGAAACCAG
>JAJYKN010000127.1 GCA_021788515.1 Nitrospirota bacterium
GACAGCGATGCCCCACAGGCCGTCCTGCCATAAACAGGTTCAGTGCGTATGCGGTACTCGACCGGAAGAATGATTTCTTCCGGTTGAATATTGATTGGAAAGGACTTCTCCGGGAAAAAGAGGGGGACGCCGGCCTCGCAGAGCTCAGGCCTTTACAACAGGTCCTCGTATTTTGCGGACGTCCGCCCAGATATCCACGACGCCGAGGGCAATGGCAAACACCAAAGACGGCATGGCCAGGATGAGGGCGAGGATCAAACCGCGAACGAACGGCTTGATATGCGCTTTTCTGAGATAAAATTCGACGATGGCAATGCCCTGGGCCAAATACACAACAGCAAAGAGAATGGCGAGGTTCCAGCCAATGAGCCGTGAAGTCCCGTTGGGGACGACGAGGAGCGCGAGGGCCGCTATCAATCCCCACACCCAGGTGTCCGGCGCATGCCATAATGAGAGAGAGGGTTGGCTTGCGATCGGAGATGCCGGGTCTTTCCTTATGATAACGGCACGGCTGAAGCTGTAGCACGTTGCCGCCTGAGTTACGGACGTTGCGATCGTGATTGCCGGAATGAGTCTCACGAGATAATGGACGAAGGTGTCCGATACCGAGGTGACCGTGGCTGCCATGTCGTTCAGTCCCATTTTTGTATACAAAGCCGCTGCTTCGGCAAGGCTTGTCCGAAGATAGTCTTCAATTGCCCCGACGGGGCTCTTGCCGGCCCGGAAGAAGTAAAAAGCCACAACAAGGCTGATCACGGCAACCGGCAGCAGTCCTCCGAGGAGCGAGACCTGTTCAGGCTTCATCTGTCTGCGCATGCCTTCGGCGATGCCGACGGACATCAACCCGAAAGTAAACAACAGTATTGCCGCGGCTTGCCATCCACCGAGGACCGCGATCAGCGCGGCCGATGCTCCGAGGGCCACAAACCCCTCCTTCCTGCCGTTTCTGAGGGAGACGAGAATGAGCGGTACCGGAGTGATCAGTGCGAGCACCTGGCCCACGACGGGAATGATAAAACCTGCAGCAAAGAGTCCGACGGTCTGTACGGTCGCGGTGAATATGGGGCGGTAATTCATGGAAATCTCCCGATAATGGATCTAAAAGGCTGTTTTAACCACAGATGAACCCGGTTCAAAAAAAATAAAAATTGTATAGCTTCAACAGAGCCGGAACCGAAAAAAGGGGAAAGCCAGGGTCACTGTCAAGTAACCGCTGAATTTCCCCTGTAATGGTGTGGGTGTTGGTCGCGTCGGTCTGCTTATTTCTCGCCTGCGAAAGGTATCAAGGCGATATTTCTGCACCGCTGTACCGCGACAGTGACCTCTCTCTGGTGCCGTGCGCAGTTGCCGGAGATGCGGCGCGGGAGGATCTTGCCGCGCTCGGTGATGAAGAACCGGAGCGTCTTTACATCCTTGTAATCAACGAAGGGCGACTTGTCCACGCAGAACCTGCAGACTTTTTTCCGGACCTGGAAACGCCGTCTTTTATCGCCGCCTCCGCCCCGGGAATCCCTGCTGTCTCCCCTGTCTCTGTTTCTCGAATCGGAACCTCTATCTCCTGAGGGTCTCGATGATGGACCCGACGGTCTTGGATGAAACTCTGCCATAGTGTGCTCCTCTTGGAATTAGTATCAGTTATGACCTGCCATGAAGCCCGGTTTAAAAAGGGATCTCGCCCTCATCCACCGGAGCTTCGGGTACGGATTCGGGATGGCTGTCGCCGCCCCCTTTGCCGCCCGACGAGCGCTTGGGCATGAAGTTCACGGACTGGGCGACAACTTCGATCTTGTTCCGTTTCTGCCCGGTCTCTTTGTCGTCCCATCTGCGCTGCTGCAGCCTGCCATCGATCAGGACGGAATCGCCTTTGTTGATGTACTGGCCGCAGGACTCTGCCTGCTTGCCGAACACCACGATATCGATGTAGCTCACCTCTTCCTTGGTCTCGTCGCCCTGTTTGTACTTGCGGTTCACGGCGATGGCGAAGCTTGCCACCGCGATGCCGTTCGGCGTGTAGCGGACCTCGGGGTCACGGGTGAGATTGCCCATCAGGATTACCTTATTAAAGCTCGTCATGGTGGTCCCTCGATTTTTCCCGCGGTCCTCTTTACCGGTATAGGCAAAGGGGAGCGGACTCTCTCGTCCTTGCGAATGAACAGCTACGCCGTGGTGGTGGCCGGTCCGGTTTCAGCGGCCCTTGCCAGGTCCTTCTTCTTCGGTTTCGGCGGTGCTTTGACGCGCAGTTCCTTTTCCAGCTTGATGGTCAAGAACTTGATCACCGAATCGGTCATCTTGTAGGTGCGTTCGAGTTCGGCGACAGCGGTCGGAGCTGCCTTGAACTGAAAGAAGGCATAGTGGCCGCGCTTCTGCTTATTGATCTCGTACGCAAGCTTTTTCTTGCCCCAGTCCTCGAACTTGGTCATCTCGCCGCCCTGTTTGGCGACAACATCCTGCATTTTTTTGATGACATTGGCGGTTTCTTCGTCGGAAAGGTTGGCGTTGATGATGAAGATTGATTCGTAAATCGGCATGTGCATTCCCTCCTTATGGGTTATAGCCCCCTGTCTGTTGCAGGGAGCAAGGAGTATCCCGCATTCGTGCGTCCAAACGGGAATCGACCTTACTCTTTTTTTGGAATTTGAACAGTATCACAGACAGTCTCGAAAATCAAGCCTTTTCTCAGATCATTTCATTGCTTAGCTGCTGTCTTTCAGGATGCGGCGAGTATTTTTTATTGACAAAAGGTAGATACTGTTTTATTATCAATTTTACTTTTTAAATTGCGTGGTTAGAAGAAGAAATTCTTTGAAAAAGAAAGGGTTAACGATGTCTGAGCAGTTCGGCAGGATCAAGAGACTGCCGCCCTATGTTTTCGCGATTGTGAACAGCATGAAGATCGATGCGCGCAGGCGCGGCGAAGACATCATCGATCTCGGCATGGGCAATCCCGATCAGGGCACGCCCCAGCACATCGTGGATAAACTCATCGAGGCCGCGCAAAACCCCAAGAATCACCGCTACTCCGCGTCCAAGGGCATCACCAAGCTCCGCTCCGCTGTCTGCGACTGGTACAAGCGGCGCTACGACGTCGACCTCGATCCGGAAACGGAAGCCGTCGTGACCATCGGGTCCAAGGAAGGGCTTTCCCATCTGGCGCTTGCGACCATCGAGCCTGGAGACGTGGTCCTGACCACTGCGCCGGCCTATCCCATTCATCCTTATGCCGTGATCATTGCCGGCGGCGAGGTGCGCTCCATCCCTCTCCGCAAGGACAGCGACTTTTTTGTCGATATGCAGGAGGCCTATAAAAACACCTGGCCTCGTCCCAAGATGTTGATCATCAATTTCCCGAACAATCCGACCACGGCTGTCGTGGACATCGAGTTCTTTCAGAAGATCACAGACTTCGCGCGGGAGAACAACATCATCGTGGTCCACGATCTTGCCTACGCGGACCTGAACTTCGACGGGTACCGCGCGCCGAGCTTTCTCCAGGCCAGGGGAGCCAAGGACGTGGGCGTCGAGTTTTACAGCCTCACGAAGAGTTATAATATGGCAGGGTGGCGCGTGGGCTTCTGCTGCGGCAACAAAGAGGTTGTGGCTGCGCTCATCAAGATCAAAAGCTACCTCGACTACGGCATGTTTCAGCCGATCCAGATCGCTTCGATCATCGCCCTGAACGGGCCGCAGGAATGCGTCAAGGAAATCTCCGACATGTACCAGTCCCGCAGGGACGTGCTTATCGATGGCCTCTCGAAGGCGGGTTGGGCCATCGAAAAGCCCAAGGCCACCATGTTCGTGTGGGCGGAGATTCCCGAGCCTTTCAAGAAAATGGGGTCGATCGAATTTGCGAAGCACCTCATCAAGGAAGCCGGGGTGGCTGTTTCGCCCGGCATTGGGTTCGGCGAGTACGGCGACGGCCATGTGCGGTTCGCGCTTATCGAGAATGAGCACCGTTTGCGGCAGGCGGCCAAAGGCATCAAACAGGCGCTGAGCAAAGCATAGGGTCCAGGGGCCGGTAGTCAGTGGGCAGGAAAGCGGGTTCGATGGTGTTTTTTCTGGACCCCTGACCCTGAACCCTGGCCCCAATTTGATTAGACGGAGTGAGCATGGCAACGAAGAACAGCATCAACGTAGGAATCATCGGCTTCGGCACCGTAGGAACAGGCACGGCGCGCATCCTGACCGAGAACGCCGACATCATCAGGCGCCGGCTCGGCGCTCCCGTGGTGCTGAAGAAAATTTCGGACCTGGATGTGAAGCGGGACCGGGGCCTCAAGCTCACGGGTGTCCAACTGACGACCAAGGCGCAGGAGATCTTCATTGATCCCGAAATCGATGTCGTGGTGGAGCTTATCGGCGGGTACAAACCAGCCAAGGACTTCATTCTTGAAGCGATCAAAAACAAGAAACACGTGGTAACGGCGAACAAGGCGCTTTTGGCCGTGCATGGCGAGGAGATCTATGCCGCAGCCGAACAGGCCGGTGTGACCGTGGGCTTCGAAGCGTCGGTCGCGGGAGGGATCCCTATCCTTGCCGCAGTGAAGAACGGGCTTGCAGCCAACAACATAAAATCCATCTACGGCATCGTGAACGGGACCTGTAACTATATTCTGACGCTCATGACGAACGAAGGCAGGAAGTTTGACGAAGTGCTGAAGGAGGCCCAGGCAAAGGGTTATGCCGAGGCGGACCCCACCTTTGACATCGAAGGCATCGACTCGGCGCACAAGCTGGCGGTCCTTGCGATGCTTGCATACGGAACGCCGGTGAAATTCGACGATATTCATTCCGAGGGCATTTCGAAGATCACTCCGCTCGACATTGATTTCGCAAAAGACCTGGGCTACAAGATCAAGCTCCTGGCGATCACCAAGATGGTGGACGGCGAGATCGAAGCGCGGGTGCATCCCACCATGCTGCCTGAAGAATATCCCATCGCTTCCGTGGACGGCGTGTTCAACGCGCTTTCAATCGTCGGCGACGCCGTGGGCTCGACCATGTTCTACGGCAGGGGGGCGGGAGACATGCCCACGGGCAGCGCGGTCGTGAGCGACATCATCGACATCGGCCGGGACATTCTCGCAGGCTGCACTGACCGGACGCCGGTGGCGGCGTTCCGGGAGCGCAGGTTGCTGAAAATCCGGAAAATGGAAGATATCACCTCGTGCTACTATTTGCGGTTCTCTGCGATTGATAAACCTGGTGTATTGTCCCGCATCACCGGCGTGCTCGGCAAGAACAATATCAGCATCTCGTCGATGATCCAGAAAGGCCGCAAGGTGGACGAGGCAGTGCCCATCGTGATGATGACCCACGACGCCATTGAGCGTGACGTGCGCAAGGCGCTTGGTGAGATCAATAAGATGGACTGTGTGGCAGGCGCGACAATCGTCATAAGAGTGGAAGAAGGGAAACAAGGATAGCTGGAACCGGAGGTGCGCAGTGGCTGACGAAATAAAAATAGACAAGACACTGGATATTAAAGGACAGGTCTGTCCTTATACGTTTGTGCGTTCAAAACTTGCGATCGAAAAAATGAAC
>JAJYKN010000128.1 GCA_021788515.1 Nitrospirota bacterium
GCGGGCATGGATCTCCTGCCCTTCCGCAGCCGCCCGTCCATATCCCGAATGGGCCTCGATGCTCCCGATCCGGGGAACGGGAACGGCAAAATCGCGGAGCGCGACAGGGATGAGTTTTAATTCAACATTCATAATGCCGGTGACAAAAGGGGTACCCGTGCAGTTCGTGATACCTGTCGGAAGGGGGCAGCAGTTCAGGCTGATGTGTTGAAGATAATTTCTCGCCGGGCCCGAAAGCGTCGATCCCGGTTTAACCGGTTGAGGATTTACCCCTGAACCGTTATTTCGTATTGTCGGTGCTCAGCAGTTTCTTTCTCCGGTGGTTCCATATATAGACCAGAACGATCGCCGCGCTGAGTGCGATCGCCCCCCCAAGCGCATGATGGGAATACCGCATGATCAAGTCCTGGTTCGCGCCGATGAAATACCCGATGAAGGAGAGCACCGTGACCCACAACCCCGCGCCGAGCAGCGTGTAGAGCGAAAATTTGACGTGGTTCATTCCCGCCAGTCCCGCCGGGAGCGAGATGAGGTGCCGCACCACGGGCAGAAGTCTGGCGATGAAGGTCGATACCTCGCCGTGGTCCTTGAAAAACCGTTCGACCTGCGCGAACTTCTCCTCCGTGATCCAGACATACTTGCCGTATTTCAGTATGAGCGGCCTGCCGAAATAATGGGCCGCGAAATAGTTTACGTAGGCGCCGATCAGGCTGCCCACGGTGCCGCAGAGAATGACGATCGCCATGTGCATCTGCCCCTGCTGGGCCAGATACCCGGCAGGCGGCATCACGAGTTCGCTCGGTATGGGGATGACCGAGCTTTCCATGGCCATGAGAAGGAAGATCCCGGGATAGCCCAGAACGCCGATGGTTTGCACCAGCCAGGTTACCAGTTCATGCACCATTATTCTTCTCCCGTCAGGATGCCGATGTTCTTCAGCATGTGCTCATCTTCGCGCCAGCCCTTCTTGACCTTGACATAGAGCTTCAGAAAGATCTTGGCGCCGAGCAGCTTTTCCGCGTCCAGCCGCGCCAGGGTGCCGATCTTTTTCAGCATGCTCCCGCCTTTGCCGATCAGGATCCCCTTCTGCGAATCCCGTTCAACGATGATTGCCGCGTGGATCCGCGTAATGTCCGGTTCCTCTTTCATTTCCTCGATGATAACGGCCGTGGCGTAGGGGATCTCCTCCTTGGTGAGCTCAAAGATTTTTTCGCGGATGATCTCGGAAACGACGAACCGCTCCGGCTGGTCCGTGAGCTGGTCGTCGGGGAAATATTGCGGCCCTTGCGGAAGACGCTTCAGGATCGTATCGAGGAGACCGCCGAGGTCGTTCTTGAGCGCGGATACGGGTATGATCTCCGTGAAGTTATAGAGCTTGCTGTACTCCTGCATCAAGGGCAGGAGCCCGTCCTTTTTGATGAGGTCGACCTTGTTGATAAGAAGAAAAACAGGCGTCTTCACTTTCGTGAGCGTCTCGATGATGAACCGGTCCCCTGCCCCCGGCGGTTCCGTGGCCTCGACGAGCATCAGGATCACATCGACTTCGTTGTACGTCCGGAGCGCCGTCTGCACCATGAACTCGTTCATCCGGTGCATGGGCTTATGGATGCCCGGCGTATCCAGGAACACCATCTGCGCGCCGGGATGGTTTACGATGCCGAGGATCTTGTTGCGGGTGGTCTGGGGTTTGTCCGATATAATGGCGATCTTCTCGCCCAGAAGAGCGTTTAACAGCGTGGATTTACCCACGTTCGGCCTGCCGATGATGGAAATGAAACCTGATTTGAAGTTCTTGTCTGCAGTCATGAGGGGTAGAATACCCGAAATCAACGGCACACGCAATAGAAAAGCCGGAGCAGACGGTCCGGGAGAGGGAAACGATAACCGTCCTGTTCATTCGCTCCGACATCCCGGGTCGTCATGAATCCAGTATCTCCCGTACTTTTTTGACGAGGACCTTCGGCGAAATCGGCTTCATCAGCAGCTCTACCCTCTTGCCGAAAGTGTTTTCCAGATGCATCATATCCGACGTATAACCGCTGACGAACAACCCTTTGACGCCGGGTTTTATCTTTTTTATCTCCTCGTACGTTTCCTTGCCGCCTTTTTTGGGCATGATCATATCGAGGATTACCATCCGGATACTGTCCTGGTGTTCGGTAAATTTCCTGACAGCGTCCTCACCGTCTTCCGCTGTGATCACCCGGTACCCGAACTCCTCGAGCATGAGCCGTGAGAGCGCACGCAACATTTCATCGTCCTCGGCGATCAGCACCGTCTCGGTCCCCCGGGGAAGCTGTTCCTCGGGTATTGCTGTGGCTGTTTCTCCGGCTTCTTTTTGTTTATCGAAGAGCGGGAGGTAAATATTGAAGTTCGTCCCCTTGCCCTGCTCTGAATACACGTTGATATACCCGCGATGCTGTTTTACGATCCCGTAGACCATCGACAATCCGAGTCCGGTGCCCTTACCGACTTCCTTGGTCGTGAAAAAAGGTTCGAAAATCTTCTTGCGTGTTTCTTCATCCATTCCCGTCCCCGAGTCCGACACCGATACGATCGCATACCTGCCGGGTTTCCCATAGCCGTGGGCCCGGATAAAGGCCTGGTCCAGTTCAATCGTGTCGGTTTCGATGGTAAAGGAGCCTCCCCGGGGCATCGCGTCACGTGCATTGGTCGCAAGGTTCATCAAGACCTGCTCGATCTGGCCGCTGTCTGCATTGACCGTGACCGTGCCATGTTTGAATGAAAACTTCAGTTCTATGTCCTCCCCGATGACCCGGAGCAGGATATTTCCCACGCGCCGGATGATCTCGTTCAGATCCACGGGGCTGGGGTTCAGGATTTGTTTCCTGCTGAATGCGAGCAGATTCCGGGTCAAATGGGCCGCCCGGTCTGCCGACTCAAGCAGGTGTTGGACATGCAGCCGAAGCGGATCATCACCCGGCATTTTCAACAGGAGAATATGCCCGTAACCGATGATGGCCGAGAGAATATTGTTGAAATCGTGGGCCACGCCTCCTGAAAGCTGGCCGACCGCTTCCATCTTCTGCGAGTGGAGAAGCTGGGCCTCGAGTTTTTTCCGTTCCGAGATGTCGCCGATGATTCCCGCGGAGTGCCACCTGCCCTTGATACGGATGCCGGAGATGGAGAGTTCTATGGGGATCTCGGTCCCGTCTTTCTTAAGCGCGAATACTTCGTAGGTCTTTCCCAGCTTCGCCCCCTGGCCCATTTCGATAAATCTGCGGAATCCGGCAAGATGCGCCTCTTTATACCGGGCCGGAATAATGGCCGCGATATGCGTGCCCATGATCTCGTCGTGGTGATAGCCGAGCATTTTCCCGGCCGACGGGTTCCAATAGACGACCCGTTCTTCTTCGTCAATCAACACAATGGCATCAAGGGCCGTATCGGTGATGGCGCGCAATTTGCTTTCGCTTTCGTATAACGCCTGCTCCGCCTTGAGGCGCATGGTCACATCTTCGGCCAGAACCAGCCGCGCTTTCCGGCCGTTAAAATCGATGTCGTAAGTGACGATTTCGACGTCAATGACGTCGCCGTTGCTTTTTTGATGTCTCCAGATGCCGATCCTCCGATAGTCGCCGCGTATGTTGCTGACGATGTGGTCCACCATTCCCCGGTCTTCGGAAGGATGAAGGTCTTTTATGGTCATTTCCAAAAATGCTTCTTTCGTATAGCCATAGTGCTGAACAGCCGAGTCGTTTACCGCAAGAAAAGAGAGCGTCTCCAGATCATAGACCCACATGGAATTCGGATTGTCTTTGAACAGGAGGCGGTATTGCTCCTCGCTCTTCTGCAACGTCTCCTCGGCCTGCTTGCGTTCGATGCCTAAGGCGATTTCATCGGCAATCGACGCCAGCGTCGTCAGCGTTGTTTCTTCCAGCGGTTTCTTTGCGAACATCGCCATAACGCCGACCAGTCTGCCCCCGACAATGAGAGGGTGCCCGGCAAAGGCGACCATGCCTTCCCGCTTTGCCCATTCCGGGTCGCCGATGCGGGGATCGCCGATGACCGAGTTGGTCAGGTGCGGTCTTTTCTCAAGAGCAATCAGGCCGATCTTGAATTTCCCGATTGGCACACGGCCGTGGGGCCCGTTGATATGCGTGTACATCCCCGCGCTGGCCTGCAGCTCGAGCACGTTTTCCTTCTCGTTCAGCGTCCAGATGCGGGCGAATGCGGCATCGAGGCGGTTTACCATCGATTCCGCGCAGAGCTGCAAGAGGCTGCGCAGGTCCCTGTTCTGGACAAGCGCCTTTCCGATTTCCGCGCTTAAAGTCGCCTGGCGCTCATGTTGAACAAGTTCCGCCTCCGCGCTTTTACGCTCGGTTATGTCTTCAACGATCCCCACCCCGCCTTTCACCTTGCCGTTTCGGCCAAGGATAGGAGCGGTGTGCAACGAGATCCAGATGCCCCTTGGTATCGTCGAGGCTCGATACAGTCCCTCGTACAGGTCTTCCTCTCCGGCAATTGCCCTGCGGATGGCCGGCAGCACGGCTTTGTCTTTCAAAGTTTCCAGGTCGAGCCCGATCAGTTCTTCGCGGCTGGACCTCAGAATGTCGATAAAATAATTATTGCAGTCAATGATCCGAAGCCTGGCATCATAGTTGAATATTCCGATGGGAGCGTCATAAAAAAGAAGACGATTTTTTTCTTCACTCTCTCCGATGACGTCTTCAGTCTTTTTTCGCTCTTCGTGTTCCTGGAACAGCTGTTCAAGTGCGGCTTTGCGTGCGTGTATTTCATCGGTGAGTTGCAGGTTCACATCGGCCAAATCGGCAACGAGTGTCCGTTCCGGGATCTCCCGTTTATCATGATTTTCAGGAAGGAGCAACCGCGGCAGGGGAAGAACCCGCTCGCGGAATACAAATAGTAGTGCAAGCACGGTGAAAAGCCCTGCAAGGGCGATAATTCCTGTTCGCATCACAGGGCCGCGGAGGGAACTTTTGGCCTCCAGCACCCCTAGTGTTCTGTCCGAGACCACGAGGGGAAATGACCGCGTTATCCGCGGTGCCTCGAGCGGCCCGCCATACTCGGCCACGATCCTGTTGTTGTCGTCAATAATTCTTTCCGCGCTGTTGCCCGGCTGAGGATAATGGGCGAGTACGGCCTCCATGCCTGCCCGTCCATCCCGCCATATCCCCGGGTCCCTGCTGATGTCCTGCGACAGAGACCTTGCCGTGATTTCCGCCCACGCTTCCAGGCGTCCTGCCGTATGCTGATAAGAAGCTGCGAAGTAACCAAGCGGCGCAGCTGCGGCAAGGGCAATAACGACAGCCAGGCCAAGTGCTGCGCTGATCCGCCCTAATATTTTTTCGTTAGACCTGTTCATTTTTTTTAGAAGGATACGTCGCCGTCTTTTTCTGTCCTGGAGCTCGCCTGATGATCGGGAGTAACTTGAGCAGCAGGTACAGGCGTTCTTGCATTCCTGATATCATAATAACTAATTTATTTGTGATTTGCAACCATTATTTGATTTATTTCGGGCATGATTTTCCGGCGTCGTTGAGCGGTCGCAAA
>JAJYKN010000129.1 GCA_021788515.1 Nitrospirota bacterium
CGGAGATTATAAACGAAGACCCCTACGGCAACGGCTGGCTCGTTGTGCTGGAGATGAGCGATGCCTCGGAGTTGAACGACCTGATGAGCAAGTCTGAGTACGAAAAGTTCCTGAAGGAAGAAGAGGGGAAGTAGACCGGCGCGCGGTACGCTGTTGGTGGACAAAAACCGGAAGGGAGAGTTATTTACTCTCCCTTTTTTGTTCTGAAAGGCCTTTTCCCGGGGCACGGACGAATTCCCGAAAAAAAATTGAAGCAGCTGAAGTACAATAATTTAAAATTCTCCGCTGTCGCAGCTCAAGCTTTCCTTGTGGACTCTGCAATTTTCATGGCTGCTATTTCAGGTTCATGCGAGGAGTAGATCATGCCTGTAAAACTTACGATCATCGGCGCGGGGCCAGGCGGTTATGTAGCCGCCATCCGCGCGGCACAAAAGGGCGCACAGGTTACCGTGGTTGAAAGCGCGGAAGTCGGCGGCACCTGCCTCAACTGGGGCTGCATCCCGACGAAGACCATCATCGCATCCGCTGAAGCGCTTGCACATGTCCGGAATGCAGCGGATTTCGGAATCGAGGTTTCCGGTGAAGTCGGCTACAACCTTGCGAAGGTCCGCGAACGCAAGGACAAGGTCGTATCGATCCAGGTGAAGGGCATCAAGGGGCTGTTCAAGAGCTGGGGCGTCAGCCTCATCGAGGGCCGCGGATCGCTGCTTTCCCCCGACGTCGTGCGGGTCGTTCAGAAGGACGGCACGACCATGGATGTCAAGTCCGACAAGGTCATCATGTCCACGGGTTCGCGTCCTGCGAAACTGCCCGGCTTTCCGTTCGACGGTGAGAGCGTCATTACGAGCGACGACGCCGTCCTGCTCAAGAAAATTCCTCAAAGCCTCCTGATCGTCGGAGCGGGAGTGATCGGCTCCGAGTTTGCGTTTATCTACCGGACATTCGGCGCCGACGTAACCATGGTTGAAATGGTGCCTCACGCGATTTCCACCGAGGACGAGGAAATGTCAGAGCTCCTTGAGCGGGAGCTCAAAAAAGCAAAGATCAAGCTCATGGTAAACGTGAAGGTCGAAAAGGTGGAAAAGGGCAGCGACGGCATGATGACCGCGAGGCTGTCGAACGGACAGGAGATCAGGACCGAAATGATCCTCGTGTCCATCGGCCGCAGCCTGAATTCGGAAAACCTCGGCCTCAACGAGGTGGGGGTGGGCAGGGGCAAGCGCGGCGAAATTGTTGTCAACGAAAGAATGGAGACCAGCGTTCCCGGCGTCTATGCCATCGGCGATGTGACGGGGAAGATCATGCTCGCCCATGTGGCGTCCCATCAGGGCCTGGTGGCCGTGGAAAACGCCCTTGGCGGCAACGAGCTGATGGATTATGCCGTCGTGCCGTCGTGCATCTTTACCATGCCCGAGATCGGCAGTGTCGGTTTGCGGGAAAAGGCAGCCGCGGAAAAGGGCATCAAGTACCGAGTCGGCCGTTTTCAGTACCGCGCGCTTGGGAAAGCACACGCCATCGGAGAGATTACGGGCATGATGAAGATTCTTGCTGATGAGGCCACCGACAAGGTTCTGGGCGTTCATATCTGCGGAGCTCATGCGACGGACTTGATCCACGAAGGTGCGCTCGCCATCACCATGGGCGCGACGGCCACCCAGCTGGGTCATATGATTCATGCTCACCCGACGCTTGCGGAAGGGGTCATGGAAGCGGCAGAGGATGTGCACAAGACCGCGATCCACGTGCCGAAGAGCCAGTAGTCAGGAGTCAGGAGTTCCCACTTCTTCCAGCTTTCCGAAAGGCTTCAAGACCACTTCGGAGAGGGCCGGATGGATGTGGATACCTTTCGCCACGGACCAGAGGTTGCCGTCGGCTGCCATGGCGTTCACGACTTCCTGGATCAGGACAGACGCCTGGGGGCCGATGATGTGGTATCCCAGGATCTTGCCCGACTTCCGGTGCACGATGGCCTTGGCGAAGCCCTCGGTCTCCATCATGGCCTCTCCTCGGGCCACGTCGTTGTACATCGCTTTTCCCACGAGCAGTTCCTGCTTTCCCATCAGTTTCACGGCCTGGTCTTCCGTCAGCCCCACCGACGCGATCTCGGGCCAGGAGAACACTGCGTGCGGCACCGTGAGATAGTTCATCTTTGATTTTTTTCCGTGGATGGCGTTATGCCACACGAGTTCGGCCTCCTGATTCGCGGCATGGCGGAACATTTTTTTGCCGATGGCGTCCCCGAAGGCCCAGATGTTCTTTTTCGTGGTCTCGAAGAAATCATCTACAATAATGTATCCCTGCTCGTTTGTTTTTATCCCGCTGTTCCCGACCATGAGGACGTCTGCATTCGATTTTCTTCCGGCTGCGATCAAGACATGCTGTGCCGTAATTTCCCTTTGTTTCCCGCTGTCCCGTTCTCTTGCCGTAACCGTGGTGACCCTCCCCGTTTGGCGGACCTCGATGGCTTCGGTATTTGTATGGATCGCCATGCGGCGGGAAAGGGCACTGTTCAGACCATCGGACACCTCCGGCTCTTCTTCGGGAACGAGCCGCTTATTCCGCTGGATGATCGTGACCTTCGTGCCGACCGCTTCGAAGAAATGGGCAAACTCCGCTGCGATATACCCCCCGCCGATGATCACCATGCTTTCCGGTCTGCTGGTGAGCCGGAGTGCGGTATCGTTCGTAAGGTATTCGATTGTCTCGATTCCTTTGATCTGCGGAATCAGCGGCCGCGCGCCGGAAGCGAGAAAAATCGTCTTGCCTTTGACTGTTGTGTTGTTCACCTCTACGGTGTAATCGCCGGTAAAGTGCGCCTCGCCGAAGTAGAAATCGAAGTCCTCGGCCTTTTCCAGCGCCGCCTGGATATGGTCGTGGCTTTTCCGGACGGTTGTTCTCATGCGCTCCATGATGGCGGTAAAATCGATCTCCCTGATTTCCGCAGAGATGCCGAGTTTTTTTGCTTCGCGAATTTCCATGATGCGATCGGCAGGATAGACGATCATTTTCGTCGGAATGCAGCCGACGTTCAGACACGTGCCTCCGACCGGACCCCTGTCTATAAGGGCCACGGTTTTGTTGTGAGAGAGTGCGTCTTCAATGAGGTTCGTCCCGCTGCCTGATCCGATGATAATGATGTCGTATTCTTTCATAGGTTCCCCTTCTATGAAGTGTAGCATGTCATGTTTGCACCCGGAGTCAATTTATCGCATTCTTCGACCTTTTAACCGGCACGGGTGTCTGCATTGTCTGCGGTCACGGCATATTTCCGGCAGGGGAAGATGGTCGTTGTGGAAGACCGGTACAGGGGGGCGGTATCTTGACCTTTTGAAAAAGAAGTTCAGAGTTCAAAGTGAAACACGAATAATCCTTTGTGTTCCTTCCTTTGAACTCTGAACTGTATTCTTACGCTGCTTTCGTTCTTGATTCTCTCGCTGCCTTGAACTCGAAATTATAGACCCGGAAATCCTCCTCCGGAAATGCCTTCTTGAGCCGGTTGACGAACTCTTCGTAGACGATCTTTTCGTATTGCTGGATATCGTCGTCTCTCGTCTTGTCCGTTACTCCCTGGAGTTCCATGTCCAGGTAGAAGTCCATATCAGGTGATATGCGCAGTCTCATACACCACACCTCCTTGGTGAGCCTGAAACCCTGAGGAACGGAGGTTTATTTTGCTTCGTTCCTATATATAGTATACCTCTTTCTTCCCCGGTGAAATCAGGCCGCCAGCGGGCTTGGATCACGGTTTGATCGTAAGATACAATGATCCGCCCCCCCGATAAATGAGCAGGAGCACAGCATCCTTCTCCCCGATCTTGCCCACCGCCTGGTCGTAATCCTGCGCGCTCTGGATCGCTTTCCGGTTCACTTCCTGGATCACGTCGCCCTGCTGCAGCAAGCCCTGGGCCGGACTGTCGGAGCTGACGTCGGTTATCACCACGCCGTTCAGGCTATCGGGAAGGTTCAGCTTGTCCCGCAGGCTCTGCGTGATCTCCTGGACCGTAATGCCCCGCAGCACATTGTTGTACTCCGTCTTCTTGATTACTTTTTTCTCTTTGAACTCTCCGAGCGTTATCGGAAGGGTCTGTTCCTTGCCGTCCCGGATGATTTTGACGTCGAGTTTCGTTCCCGGCGCCGATGCGGCAACCATGTTCCTGAGGCTTGTTGAATCGACGACTTTCTTGCCGGACAGCCCGACTACGAGGTCGCCGCGCTTGAGGCCCGCCTTGTCGGCAGGACTGCCTTTTTCAACCCCGGAAACCAAGGCGCCTTCAGTCTCTTTGATCCCGAGCGGTTTTGCGAGTTCCGGCGTGAGGTTCTGAATGCTCACCCCCATCCAGCCGCGGATTACCCTTCCATGTTTGATGATGCTGTCCATCACGGTTTTCGCCATGTCTGACGGAATCGCAAAACCGATGCCCATGTATCCGCCGCTGGTGGAGAAAATTGCCGTGTTGATCCCGACGAGCTCCGCGTTGGAGTTTACCAGCGCCCCGCCCGAGTTGCCGGGGTTGATCGCAGCATCGGTCTGGATGAAGTCCTCGAAATCCGAAAGCCCGATGTTCGACCGCCCAACGGCGCTCACGATCCCCATGGTGATGGTCTGGTTCAGGCCAAAGGGGTTGCCCACGGCCATGACGATGTCGCCGGTCTTCAGTTTATTGGAATCGCCGAACCGCAGAATTGGCAGGTCCTTGGCGTCGATCTTGACCACTGCCAGGTCCGTCCTCGAATCCGTGGCGAAGACGAAGGAGCCGCTGGTCGTCCTCGACTCGTGGGACACCATGGCCAAGGAGCTGGACAGGGTGGAGAGGCTGAAGACGGAGAAGTCGCTGGTGGCCATAGCGGACGCCCGGAAGGCCAGGCTAGTCTTCGTGAGCGAGGAGCCTTCGTCGACGAGCACCGACTACGCCGTGGACGCCATAGTGACGCTAAAAGACGAGGTGCTCGAAGGCAGGAGGGTGAGGCGGATGGAGTGGAACAAGCTCAGGGGCTCCGACATCCCCCAGAAGTCGTACCTGTTCTCCCTGACCGACGCGAGGTTCAACGTCTTCCTCCCGTGGCACGAGCAGCCGTCAGCCGAGCACAAGCGGAAGGTGTTCAGACCCCTGAAGAACCCCTCGGGGTACTATTCCACAGGCAGCCGGGACCTCGACGCCTTCCTCCGGGGAGGGCTGAGAAGGGGACAGAGGATAGTCCTGGAGCTCGGGCGGTATATCGGGAGCGAATGGCAGATGCCTCTCACCACCAGCCTGGCCTGCAACTTCATCCTGAACGGGGGCTGCTGCCTGAGCATACCAGCGGCGGGGATCAACCCGGAGATGATCAAGGAGGCGCGCCGGGGCTAGCTGCCGAAGGAGACTATCGAGGCATATCAGAGGGTAGGGCATTTCGGGGAGACGTCGTCCGAAGACAGGACCTTCTTCGCCATGGACCCCGACTCGGCGGCCAGGAGCTTCGAGCTGGGCTGGAAGGAGATAGGCAGGATGCGGGGGCCCGAAGAAAG
>JAJYKN010000130.1 GCA_021788515.1 Nitrospirota bacterium
GTCCTAAGCCAGGAGACCTCTCATTCCCGAAAACCTCGAATGAAGGAGAAAAGATATGGTCAGAAAAATAGCAGCAGTCGCAGCAGTTTGGGCAGGAACATTGATCGGCGTTATTGCCCCTGTCTACGCCGATGTACAAATGAATGAAGTGGTTGTAACGGCAACAAAGACGGAGCGGAAACAGCAGGATGTTACCCAGTCGGTCACGGTAATCAAGGGAGATGACCTGGTGAAATCGGGGGCAACAAGCGTGGCTGAGGCCATCAACACGACAGCCGGAGCACTGGTGACCGATCAAGGGCCGATCGGCTCGCTCCAGGCAGTTACATTGCGGGGCGCCCCTTACTCACAGGTGCTTGTGCTTCTGGACGGCAAGCGGCTTAATTCAGGGGCTGCCGGCGGATATGATCTATCCGAGCTTCCCATTCCGCTTGCTGCAATCGATCGGATCGAGATTGTTCGCGGACCTGCCTCTGCTCTGTATGGATCTGATGCGGTGGGCGGCGTGGTGAACATTATTACAAAAAAAACGGCTGCTCCCCTGACAAGCCTGACCGCTATTGTTGGTGCTCGATTCAATTCAGACTCCCTTTTTCATTCCGGCAGGGACGGCAATACTTACTACACGCTTTCAGTCGGCAAGGAGCATTCCAGCGGCTACCACCATTTGAACAACAACGCCGATCAAACAACTGCGGGCATCAAACTCGGCTATGATTTCAGCGCGACCTCTTCAGTCGAAGCGAGTTCTGATTATATAACAAAAGACATCGGCGTTCCCGGTTCCGTGGTATATCCATCGCCCCGCGCACGAGAGAAAGACAGCGAAACGATAACCGGGTTGCAGTACAAAACAAAATTGACCAAAACAATAGATTTCAGCATCCGGGGCTATCAAAATGAGGCAAGAATAGGCTATGACGATCCTGATTTTCTTGTTTCGAGCAGGAGCCGGAGCATGACGGATGGAACGGAAGCACAGGTTAACTGGCTCATGAACTCATTTTCCGTTGTCACGATCGGAGCAGAGAAACGCAACGACCACATGGTTGACAACGGCTCTGGCACGCATGGGGATGCGGTGACGTCTGGATATATCCAGGATGAAATGAACCTGAGCGACTCGTTCATTCTTGTTTTGGGAGGACGGAACGATACGTATTCCACATTCGGAAGTAAATGGAGTCCCAAGGCAAGCGCCCGCTATCTCAATGTCGAACATGGCACTATTCTCCGGGCTTCATACGGAAAGAGCTTCAGGGCGCCGACGTTGAATGATCTTTATTTCAGTGATGCATGGGGAGACAAGGGGAATCCGAATCTCCGGCCGGAATCAGCAGAGGAATATGAGGGCGGCATCGAGCAACCCTTCGGCGCCGGGAATTCGATAAAATTTACTGCTTTCAAACGGAGAGTGAAGGACCTCATTTCCTGGCAGACCGATACGGTCACGTTCGCTTCTACGCCGATGAACATCGGCAGGGCGCACATTTCCGGAACTGAAACTGAATTACATTTCACCGCGTCCTCCTCTGTTTCCTGCTCTCTTAATTATACGATCATGTTTCCCGTTGACGACACGACGGGGGAGAGGCTCTATTCAGCAGATTCCCACATACCCCGCGCGCAGCTCGGGGGCACGCTGTGGATTGCCCTGGATAACGAGACCGCTCTGTCTCTTGTAGGCCAAAGTGTAAGAAACTACGTGAGACCGGGTGAGCCGAAATGGGATTATTATACCCTGGACGGGAAAATAACCGATAATTTTGTATCCCGAAAGGATTTGAAGGTTGCTGTTTTTATCGGTTTGAAAAACATATTCAATCGAAAGTATGAAACCGTCATCGTATCGGGCTATCCCCCTGATCAGGGGTATCCCATGCCGCCGCAAGAATTTTACGGCGGGATGACGGCTACATTCTAACCTGCAATAGAACATGAATCGTCGGCGGGGAGAGCGGGATGAGCAGCATTAAGTCCTGTTTCTCTCCGTCGATGTTAAAATGATTTTATTCATACACTGTGGTACTATTTCACTATGACGTTTAGACATGCATTTTATATATCGATTGCCGCGCATATCATAATTTTCGGAAGCGCGATCGCGTTTGCACAGTTTTCCGGAGTGCTGCTCTCGTCCACGCATGACTCGCTGACGGTTGCCCTGGTCTCTTCCGGTCCCTCATCGGGTCCGGGAGATCAAGCTATCCCGCGGCCAAAGCAGCATGCTGCGCCGAGCGAGATTCCGGCGCCTGAGGCAATGAAAGAGCCGGCTGCCGAAGCGGCAGCCAAGCCTGGCTCAGTATCTGCGCAGCCTGTTGATCAGAAGCAACAGGATGGCGGTTCCGGAAATGACGATGTCGCTCCGAAAACGAACTCGATGGGCGCAGGGCAGGGGACATCGGACCAAGTGGGCGCAAAGACTCCCGGAGAATGGGCGGTCCTTGCAGATGCCATCGAGAGGACGAAGAACTATCCGCGTCTGGCGAGAGAGCGGGGCATTGAAGGCGTGGTCCGTCTGCGGTTCAGGCTTGCCTCGTCAGGCGCTGTTGAAAAAATCGAAATCCTGCAGAGTTCCGGGTTCGAAATATTGGACAACGCCTCGATCGGGGCTGTGTATCGCGCGGCGCCCCTGCCCTATGTAAGCGGTTGGGTCGAAGTGCCGATGAAATACGTTTTAAAATGATACATGGGAGCGGGGAATGCAAAGCAGAAAGATAACATGTCCGATCTGCAAAAAAAAGGTAGCCTGGGACGATAATCCTTTTCGGCCTTTCTGTTCCGAACGCTGCCGGCTGCTTGACTTGGGGAAATGGGCTTCCGAGGACTACCGTATTCCCGGAGAGAAGAAAGAGGCCCCGGAGGCTGATGAGGATAAAAAAAATACAACGGAAAAGTAGATAAATTCTTCAAAATATAATACAATAGGCCATGCAGGTAAGCGGCATGCAGGCAATGGAACAGAAGATATCGTAATTTCGCCCGGCAAAAGCGTTGTCCGGGCGCTGTCGGGAATTGCAATGCTGTGGTCGTAGTACTTGGATAGGAGGCCGCGCAGGATGGACATCCGGTGTGGAAGGTGCAACAAACTCTTCCGTGTTTCCGATGATAAAATTACCGGCAAAGGCATCAAGTTCGCATGTTCGCGGTGCGGCGAAGCCGTAAAAATCACACGGGAGGAGTTCGAAACCTATACATTGTCGAAAACTGCGGTTTCAGCTCTCGACATGTTCGAACCGAAGCCGAAACCCGGTGCGACCTTGGCCCGTGAACCGGAAGCTGTAAAGGCGGAAGAAGGGGCGCTGCTGAAGAACGCCTTGCCTGCAAGTGCGACCAGTGCAGAGGAGCGGGAAGGTTTTGGCCGCTCGTCATCCTCAATCCCGGATTTTTTGCAGGGGAAAGACGAACCCTCGGCAGCTGAGCCCAACCTCTTCAAAGAATCGTCCCGTAAGGAAGAGGAACAACCGGTCCCGGAACTGTCCCCTGACCTTGAGGATGCATTTACGTTCCCGTCTGAACCGGAATTGACGTTGGCAACGGAACCGACGGCTGGGCCTGGGATTGCCGAAGGACCGGAGCAGAAACAAGGAATCGAAGCAGCACTTCAGTTTCCACCGGATGCTCAATCGCCGAAACTGCATGCAGAGCCGGACCGCGCTTCTGAACCCGCGCAGGAACCCGAGCCGAAACCGAAACTTAAGCCGGAAACAGCGGCAGTGGCGAAACCTCGGCCGGCTGAACCCAGGCCGGGGAAGCCGTCGCTTCCCGAACAAAAGCCTTCGGCAACGCCGGTTGCTCCATCTTTCCCCAAAAGGGAACCAATACGTCCGACAGTGAAACAAACCGAAAGCGAAGTTCCGGCGGCCGGACCATCCCGTTCCAACAGGATGGCACTCGTGTTTTTGATTGCCCTCGTCCTGCTCGGAGCAGCGGGGTATGGTGTCTACAGGTATGTTCCGCCTGCTTTGCAGAAGCCCGGTCAACCGGTCACCGACACCGCCTCGATCGATGGTTTGCGCATTGTCAACCCTTCCGGCGCAGTGGAAGCGAACGGCGATCTGCTCATTTCCGGTGTTGTCGAGAACTTGACGGATAAGGACCGATCGGGGTGGTATGTTGTCGCCGACGTTTACGATGCGCAAGGCACGGTGCTGAATAAAATCCGGGTATTGAACGGAAAGCAGCTTTACACGCGAAAAGATTACGACGTCCTGGCGCAACGCGGCAGGAACGTTCAGGAACTGAAAGCAAAAATCCTTCAGGAACAGGGCGTTGTCATTCCGGCAAGGAGCAGCGTTCCCTTCGAGATGCGGTATTTCCAGCCTCCCAGCGGAATCGCGAGCTTCAATGCCGTGCTGAAACCGTTCGATCCCGCACGGCTGTCTAAAGAAATAGAAGAAACAAAGTAAAAGCCGTGATCACGCATTCCGGCTGTTTGCTCTTTTATTTAGGAAGCGCCTTCAGTTGGTTGAAGGCGCTTTTTTATGATCCCCCGGGACGGATTGATTTCCTGGAGCGGGAGTCTTGTAATTCGCGGCGCAGTACGCTGGCTCAAGCCCGCGACAGACGCTGTGATGCGGGCAGCCTGATCATCAAAAAACTTATTGAAAAGTCGGCCCTATTACTGTATTCTGCAATCCTGTTTAGCAAGCCTGGAACGGCGCCAGCAAATTGTTTCCAGCAGCCAATTTTTGCTTGACAAAATCCGTGGCTATGCTATAAAAACGAAATTTTGACGGTCTTATTGGCCAGAAGGAGACGCAATGGACAGTTGCAGCAAGAATTATCTATTCACCTCGGAATCGGTTACCGAGGGACATCCAGACAAAATAGCCGACCAGATTTCAGATGCAGTCCTTGATGCGCTTTTGGCGCAGGATCCCATGAGCCGGGTTGCATGCGAGACGCTTTTGACCACGGGCCTCGCCATGGTGGCGGGTGAGATCACCACCAAGGGATATGTGGAGATTCCCGACATCGTGCGTCAGACAATCAGAGAGATAGGATATGTCCGTGCGAAGTACGGGTTTGACGCGGAAACGTGCGCTGTCATTACGTCGGTTCATTCGCAGTCGCCTGATATTGCCATGGGCGTTGACACCGGCGGCGCCGGAGACCAGGGGCTCATGTTCGGGTATGCCTGCGACGAGACGCCGGAGCTCATGCCCATGACCATCATGCTCGCCCACAAACTTACCCGCCGTTTGTCCGAAGTGAGGAAGAAGGAGATCCTTCCCTATCTGAGGCCGGACGGAAAGTCCCAGGTGACCATTGAATACCGGGACGGCAAACCCTATAGACTGCATACGATCGTGGTCTCGTCCCAGCACAGCCCTGATGTGAGCCTCAAACAACTGCGCAAGGACATCATCGAGAAGGTGATCCTTCCCGTGCTTTCGAAGAAGCTTCTGGACGAAAAATCCATTCTCTATCACACCACCCCCCCGGGCAGCTTCGTGACCGGCGGCCCCATGGGCGACACGGGCCTTACGGGCCGCAAG
>JAJYKN010000131.1 GCA_021788515.1 Nitrospirota bacterium
GCATAATAAGATTAAGTCGAGGGAATGTCAATACCTTTGCAGGGTATCTCCGCACAGGGGGCAGGCGGACATCTTCTGATAGGTATGTTAGGGGAATATGTCCGGCGGAAGAGGGGGATATTTCTAAAGCGTCATGACCACCAGCTCGTGCCGGTTCAGCTCTTCGTAGACGGCATTCAGCTGGTCCTGGCTTTGGGCGATGAACGTCACGGTTATCGACAGGTATTTCCCGCTGCTGCTCAGTGTGGCGCTCTGAGAGAACTGGTCGGGCCCCAGATGGCTGCGGATAATGGTCATTACCGCCGAAGTAAATGCCTCTGAGTTCAGCCCCATGATCTTGATCGGGAAAGAGCAGGGGAACTTGATTGCGGAATCGTTGGTTTTCATGTCTGAATCTTGATAGAAAGTAATGGTCATTGACAACAAAGGGGTTAACCTGATCGGTTAACCCCTCAACTTTAATTCATAGCTTGGGAGACGTAAGTATTCGGAAGTTGATTTTCTACCCCGCCTGCATCTTCTCTTCTTCTTCCTTCCGGGTCTTGCATTTAATGCAGAGCGTGGTTACGGGCCGCGCTTCGAGCCGCTTGATGCTGATCTGGCCGCCGCAGTCTTCGCACACGCCGTAGGTGCCGCCGTCGATACGCGAAATTGCCTCGTCGATCTTTTTCAGCAGCTTTTGCTCCCGCCCGCGCAGTTTGAGCAGGAAGGTATTGTCCAGCTCCGCGAGCGCCTGGGCCGTGGGATCGGGAAAGCTTTCCTTTTCCGTGCTGATCTTGCTGGTCAGTGTTTGTTCGGCTTCGGCAAGAAGGTCCTGCCGCTGCTTCAGAAGCTTCTTTTTGATCGCCAACAATTTTGAGTCCGCTACCATCATCGCAACCTCTGTATGTTCTGTTTTTCGGCCGGTCGTGCGCCCACGGTGCAGAAAGCTTCATGCTGCCCGGTGAAACTTAAGACGCTACTATATCAAAAAAGTGCAGACGAGTCAATTGTTAAATAGCCCCCGCGTGCGCGGATTGACAAAAGCTGAACATTATTGTTAATATAAACCATGTTGAGTGAAAAACAGAAGCTTACTACGATCATGCGCCTGGGGGTCGAGCTTACGGAGATCAAGGACGTGGACGTGCTTTTGGAGCGAATCCTTCGCGAGGCGCGGAAGCTCGTCAATGCCGACGCCGGCTCCATCTACATTAAGGAAGGCGACAAACTCAAGTTCAGCTATACGCAGAACGAGACGCAACAAAAGAAACTTGCCCCGGGCAAGAAGCTGATCTATTCCACTTTTTCCGTTCCCATCAACAATCAATCGATCTCCGGCTACGCGGCGAATACGGGGGAAACCATGAACATTCCCGACGTGTACAAACTGAGCTCCGGCCGGCCGTTCTCCTTTAACAAATCATACGACGACCTCTCGGGGTATCGTACCCAGTCGATGCTGACCTTCCCGCTCAAGACCAACCGGGGCGACACCATTGGCGTGCTTCAGTTGATCAATGCGAAAAACACGATGGACAAGGTTGTCCCCTTTTCAAAAAAGGACGAGCCCCTGGTCCTGCATTTTGCGAATATGGCGGCGGTTGCCATCGAACGCGCGCAGATGACCCGCGCCATGATCCTCCGGACCATCAGGATGGCGGAGCTGCGGGACCCCAAAGAAACGGGCGCCCACGTAAACCGGGTAGCCGCCTATGCCGTGGTCATCTATGAGGCGTGGGCAAGCCAGCGCAACCTTTCCCATGAAGTCATTGAAAAGAACCGGGACATCCTTCGCATGGCGGCCATGCTTCATGACGTGGGCAAGGTGGCGATCGCGGACGCGATCCTGAAGAAGCCCAGCCGACTCGACGATGCAGAGCGCGAGGTCATGAAGCAGCACACGATCATGGGTGCGCGGCTTTTTTCCGACAAATATTCGGAGTTCGACGAGGCTGCCGCAATCGTGGCGCTGAACCATCATGAGAAGTGGGACGGGACCGGCTATCCGGGCCATGTGAATCCCCTGGACGGCAAGGTGCTGCCCGGGTACGAGAACAGCGACGGAACAGCGCGAGCCAAGAAGGGGGACGAGATCCCGGTGTTCGGGAGGCTCGTTGCTCTTGCCGACGTGTACGATGCGCTGGGCTCCCGCAGGGCCTATAAGGAACGGTGGGAGGAATCGCAGGTGCTGGACGAACTGAAGACCTGCTCGGGAACTCACTTCGACCCGGAAATGGTGGAGACGCTTCTGTCGTGCCTCGATACGGTCCGCAGCATCAGCGAGCGGTATCCGGACCATTGATCCCCAAAGGATTTTTCCCCCTCTTCAAAAATAAAAACTAATGCGGCAACATCGAACCCTCACTCGCAAGACACTATGAAAAAAAAGAAAACCGATCAAAAGGCTCCTGCTGACTTCAAGCATACCCCTTTCGCCGCCCTCAAAGGATTTTCGCCGAAATCAGCGACGCCGGATAAAAAAGAAATTCCGCGTCGCAAACAGGAAAAGCAGCACGAAGACGACAGCGAGCTTTTTCTTCGGGCCGTCGCAGGCTCCAGGAAGATCGATGATGACGTCTCCGTTGCAGGCAGTGTCGCTCAGAAGGAAGCGGCGGCACCGCCGAGGCCGGATGTCGTGACCCGGGACAACGAGCTTTTCCTGGAGGCGATGAAGAAAATCGGGACAACGCTCAAGGATGTTCCTCTCCCTGATCAGGAATCGCTCGATCCGGAGCGCAGGTCAGCGAGCAGCCGGATGCGGCAGCTGAAGCGCGGGACCATCCGCATCAGCCAGGAGCTTGATTTGCACGGCTTCCTGAAGGACGAGGCCTTGAAGCGCCTTGAGACCTTTATTGCCGGCGCCTTCAGCCGCAGCCAGCAGGCGGTCCTGGTTATTACCGGAAAGGGGCTCAATTCCCCCGAAGGGCCGGTGCTTCAGGGTGCTGTCGCAACATGGCTGCGGGAACGCGGGAAGGGCAAGGTTGCGGAATTCGCTCCGGCCCCGCGTGACCTGGGCGGGAGCGGAGCGGTGGTAGTATTTTTGAAGAAGAAATAAACGATGAACCTAAAAACGACATTTGACACGGATCAAATCTGATGAGAGTCGGATAAGGTTGGATTTTACTTCAACGAGTAGTTCATCCAAGAGGTGACTGCCATGCTTTCGAATTTATCAGCTTTTATCATGTGGTAATCCGCTTCTTCCGTGTCTCAGTGCTTTTTCTGTGATGAAATGCTTTCGATATGACAGACAGGGTGCGGAGGTTTTCGTTAACCCACGCCGTGATCCTGCTCTTTCTTTTCCGGAAGCCCCAGAATCCTCCTGATTTCCTCGCCTTCGATCGTTTCCTTTTCCAAAAGCGCGGCAGCAAGCATCCTGAGCTTGTCCTGGTTGGCTCCGAGCAGCCCCTGGGTTTTCTTATAGGTATCGTCGATCAGGCGCTTCACTTCCTGATCGATCTCCCGCGCAGTGTCCTCGCTGTATTCCTTTGCGCCGGAAGGCAGCCCGATGTCGAGGAACATCGGCCGCCGCTCTTTTTCGAAGGTGAGCGGCCCGAACTTCTCGGTCATGCCGTACTCGGTCACCATGCTGCGAGCGATGATGGCGGCACGCTGGAGATCGTTCTGCGCGCCCGTCGACGATTCGTGAAAGATCAGCTCTTCAGCAACGCGGCCGCCGAGCATGACGCAGAGTTTGTCCAGAAGCTCGGTCCTGGTCATCAAGTACCGGTCCTCGGTGGGGAGCTGGAGCGTATAGCCCAGGGCCGCAATGCCGCGCTGCACGATCGACACCCGGTGCACCGGGTCCGTTGTCGGCAAAAGCTCGGCCACGATGGTATGGCCGCACTCGTGGTAGGCCACGGTCTCTTTCTCCTTCTTGTTCATGACGCGCCGTTTCTTCTCCAGCCCGGCCACGATGCGGTCGATGGCGGCCTCGAAGTCCGTCATGTCAACCTCGGTCTTGTTCTTGCGCGCGGCCAAAAGCGCGGCCTCGTTCACGATGTTCGCCAGATCTGCGCCCACGAACCCCGGTGTGCGCGCCGCAAGCACGGAGATGTCCACGTCCTTGGAAAGTTTGACGCCCCGGATGTGGACCCGTAAGATGTCCTCGCGGTCCTTGATGTTCGGCCGGTCCACGAGAACGTGCCGGTCGAAGCGGCCGGGCCGGAGCAAGGCAGGGTCGAGGATCTCGGGACGGTTCGTCGCCGCCATGATGATGACGCCCTTCCTGGGGTCAAAGCCGTCCATTTCGGCGAGGAGCTGGTTCAGGGTTTGCTCGCGTTCCTCGTGAGCGCCGGCCATGCCTGTGCCCCGGGCGCGACCGAGGGCGTCCAGCTCGTCGATAAAAATGATGCACGGCGCCTTCTGGACGGCTTGCTGGAACAGGTCGCGGACCCGCGAGGCGCCGACGCCGACGAACATTTCAACGAACTCCGAGCCGGACATCGAAAAGAAGGGCACCTTGGCTTCCCCGGCCACGGCCTTGGACAGGAGCGTTTTTCCCGTGCCCGGAGGGCCGACCAAGAGCACGCCCTTCGGAATGCGGCCCCCGAGCTTCGTGAACTTGTCCGGATGGCGAAGGAACTCGATGATTTCCATGAGCTCTTCCTTGGCTTCGTCCACCCCGGCCACGTCGCTAAAGGTGACCTTCACCTCGCTCTCGCCGTAGATCTTCGCGCGCGACTTGCCGAAGCTCATGAAGGTCTCTCCCGGTCCGCCCGCGCTCATCTTTCTGAACACGAAGCTCCAGATGACCATCAGCACGGCAAGGGGCAGGATCCAGGTGAGCAGGAAATCCCTGAGCCAGTTCTCCGGTTCCTTCATTTACTGACCTCCTTCATTGCCTCTCTTGTTATTGGCCTTCCAGTCACGCTTGCCTTTCCTTCTGATTTGAATATCTTTGCCTTCTCTATGAAATCATTCATTGTATCAACCATCTCCCACAGTATCTCATCGACTCCCCTGAAATAATCATCACCCTCCTCCATGTCGTTCAGCCTTTCCCCGAGGGCTGCCATCTTCTCTATGTAGATGTCACTGTCCGTCGGGCTGGCAGGTGCCGGGCGGAGCCGGCTGTGCAGTTTCCTTATGGCAAGCAGCTTTTCCTGCATGTCGTCGCTGCTTCTCGTGTGTGAGCCCATCCTTGTCATCACGTCCATAAAGAGGATGTAGTACACCTTCCTGTTTGTGTCCTGGAACTCCTCTACTTCGGCCATAGAACTTTCCTCCGCTGTTCGGTTACGAATGCGGCTCTTGATGCAAGGGGCATCTGGGCCCTCTGTGCCGGTGCCTCATCTGCTGCGAACAGCCTGATGAATGCCTTCCTCAATTGCGGCCACATCTCCCTTGCCAGGTCAAGCCTCTCGGCAGCAGCCATGCCCGATGTTCCGGGCTCCTTTGGGAGAATCACATCCGCAAGGTGCTTTATCACCCTGTCCCTGCGGTTGTCATATACCGTCAGGCGGTTTATGAGCCATGTTGCCTTCCATGGCTGCA
>JAJYKN010000132.1 GCA_021788515.1 Nitrospirota bacterium
AACAATCTGCATGATGGCTATTTGAAAGACCTCCCTTTGTGGGCTGATGATAATCGTTCATTCGGAGTGATTGTACATGCTTGATGACTGGTTCACAAAGCTGGCAAAGCTTCGTGTGGATCGAGCATCGGAATCCCCTGCACCGCATAAACCTCTTCTGTTACTCGCAATTCTTGACCAAATCGAGCAAGGCGCCATCACATCCAATATTATTCGCTTGTCCCCTGAGCTGGCATTTCGCTTCCTTGGTTATTGGGAAGTAGTCGGTTCGAGAGGCCGATCTGTTGGGCGCGTTGAACTTCCATTTTTCTATCTAAGAAGTGACGGATTTCTTCATCACATAGCTTTCCCCGGATTGGAGCCAGCTCTCGAAAGCATAAGACCGACTTCTGTTGAATCGCTGAATCGCGTTATATCGCACGCTGAAATGCCGGAAGAGTTCTACCAGATGATGCAAAATAAAAATAACCGTGATAGAGCGCGAGGCGTATTGATTTCTGGTGATTGGTTTTTCCCGCCGGAAAAGATCAAGCTAAAAACCATGCTTGGTCTTGAAGGTACATCGGACAACAAGGCACAGACTGTTGGCGAAGACGTTGAACCTGATGAAAGCAAACAGGGGCGGGATATAAAATTTCGTCTCCAGCTTATTCCGCTGTATCGCTATGCTTGCGTTCTCTGCGGTATGAAAGTTTTACTTCCGTCAGGCATAACGCTTGTTGAGGCGGCCCATATCCATCAATTTGCCGACAGTCGAAATGATGATGTTACTAACGGTATGGCGCTTTGCAGGAATCATCACTGGGCTTTTGACCAGGGTCTGTGGACATTAGAGGCGGACCATACTGTGCTCGTCGCAACGGATAAGTTTCTTGAAGATGCACCCAATCAAGTAGCATTGTCTGAGCACAATAAGCGTAGGCTTGATTTGTCATGGTTAAACACTGCGTATTGGCCAAGCCAGAAAAGTCTAGAATGGCATAGGATGAACAAATTCATCAGCGCACGAAATACTTGACTCGATTTAAAAAAATCTACTTCGCCTGTGCCTTCGTGTAATTGAGCATCCCGCCCGCAAGCAGAATGTCCCGCTGCCTCGCGCTGAGTGAGTACCTGAGAGTAACGGTCTTGCCACCCGACGCCTTCAGAACAAGGTCCGAGCCCTTCATAAGAGCTGCTTTGATATCGTTGATTTCCACCTTCTCATTCGCACCAATCGCTTCATAATCCGCTTCGTTTGCGAAAGTGAGCGGCAGAATGCCGAAGTTGATGAGGTTCGCGGCATGGATGCGCTCGAAGGACTTTGCGATCACGGCTTTTACGCCCAAATACATGGGACAGATGGCGGCGTGCTCGCGGCTCGATCCCTGGCCGTAGCTTGCCCCGGCGATCACGATATTGTGAATGCCGGCCTTTTTGTTTTCGAGCGCTTTCTTCGAGAAGGCGGCATCAACGCCCTCGAACACGAACTCGGCATACTTCGGTATGTTCGAACGGTACTTCAGGCGCGATCCCGCGGGCATGATGTGGTCGGTCGTGATCTTGTCCCCGACCTTGATCGCAACGACCCCCTTGATCGCATCGGGCAGCGGCTCAGCAGCCGGAGGATCTCCGATGTTCGGGCCCCGGTAGATCGACACGGACAAAGGATCTTTGGCAGGAGGCAGGATCATGGAGTCGTCGATCCAGAACTGCTCGGGCATCGTGATCTCGGGATAGGGGATGCCGAGGTCGCGCGGGTCCATGATGCCGCCGGTCAAGGCCGCGGCAACAGCTGTTTCCGGGCTCGCGAGAAAGACCTTCGCGCTCTTGGTGCCGGAGCGGCCTTCGAAATTCCTGTTGCTGGTGCGGATCGAGATTGCGTCGGTCTTCGGGGCCTGGCCGGCTCCGATGCAGAAACCGCAGGTGGACTCAAGCACCCGCGCGCCTGCGGAAACGATATCGGCAAGTGCGCCGTTCTTTGCGATCATTTCGAGCACCTGGCGGGACCCCGGCGCCACGCCGAAGCTCACGTCAGGAAAAACCCGCCTGCCCTTGAGCAATGACGCCACGATCATGAGATCGCGAAAGGACGAGTTGGTGCAGGAGCCGACCATGACCTGATCTACTTTCGTTCCCGCAAGCTCCTTCACGGTCCCGATATTGTCCGGTGAATGGGGCTTTGCCATGAGCGGCTCAACGGTACCGAGATCGAGGTCGATCACCTTATCATACTGTGCATCAGCGTCCGCAGCGAGCGCTGTCCATTCCGATTCCCTGCGCTGGGCCTTGAGGAAGGCCTTCGTGATCTCGTCGCTCGGAAAGACCGAGGTGGTCACGCCGAGCTCGGCGCCCATGTTCGTAATTGTTGCGCGCTCGGGCACAGAGAGCGTTTTGACCCCTTCGCCGCCGTACTCGATCACGGTGCCCACGTTGCCCTTGGTCGTGAGCATTTTAAGGATCGTGAGAATCACGTCTTTCGCGGAGACCCATGGCTGAAGTCTGCCCGCAAGATTCACCTTAACCACTTTCGGGCAGGTCAGATAGAACGGTCCGCCGCCCATGGCCACAGCCACGTCGAGCCCGCCCGCGCCGATCGCGATCATACCGATGCCGCCGCCGGTGGTCGTGTGGGAGTCGGAGCCGAGCAGGGTTTTGCCCGGCCGTCCGAAGCGCTCGAGATGAACCTGGTGGCAGATGCCGTTGCCTGCTTTCGAGTAGTGAATGCCGTACTTCGAGGCCACGGTCATGAGATACCGGTGGTCATCGGCGTTCTCGAACCCGTCCTGGAGCGTGTTGTGATCAACGTAACTGACCGAAAGCTCGGTCTTGACCCGGGGCACATCCATGGCCTCGAATTGGAGATAGGCCATGGTGCCGGTCGCGTCCTGCGTCAGCGTCTGGTCGATTTTGATCGCGATCTCGGTGCCGGCCGTAAGCTTGCCTTCGATCAAGTGAGACCCCAATATTTTATAAACTAAATTCATACCCATGCTTGTTCATGCTCCTTAACCAATGATTGATTGTCCCCGACATTACATTTCAAGAAGCCGCCTCAGGCAACTGGAATTTGCAAATTACCCTCCCCTGCGTCACCCTCCTTTTTTGCAAACCCTCCTTTCCCGTGCTATAGTTACTCTATCTGGCTAGACACATCAACCGTTCTCTTCATCACGATAACGCTCAACATAGCGAATACCAACCCCACGAAGGAGGCACAGATTATGGTACAGAAGGCGAGTCCCAAATTAACGGAAATGATGAACCAGGCAATAGCAGGTGAGCTCCAGGCGATCGTGCAGTATATGTGGCACCACGTGATGGTGAAGGGAATGAACGCTGAATCGCTTTCCGGCGTGTTCGAGAAGGTGTCCATGGACGAGATGAAGCATGCGGAGAAAATCGCTGAGCGGCTGTTTTACTTCGATGTCAATCCCACCACCAAGCCGACTCCTATTGCGACGGGCGGCGACCCGGTGCAGATGCTGAAAGCGGACACCAAGGCCGAGGAAGAGGCCATCACGCTTTACAAGGATATCATCAAGCAGGCAGCTTCCGAGGGGGATGAGACCACGAGACTCTTGTTTGAAGAGATCCTCTCCGAGGAAGAGGGACACCACGATACCTTCACGACGCTTTTGGGACAATAGCAGGCTGCAAAAAATGAAGCGGAGAAACGGGGACGCGGAGAAGGGGTGACGAGCCAGTCTGCTTCCCTGTTTTTTTTCGCCGGTTCTCCCCGGCTCCCACTCACCGATTCACGATTCACCTAGGGCATCTTAAATTCCTTACCCGCAATTCGCACCGTCAAAACCGGGCAGGCCGCCTTCCGGACCACCTTCTCCGCCGTGCTTCCGAAGAGCATGTGGTCGATGCCAGTCCTGCCGTGGGTGCCGATGACGATCAGGTCCGCGTTCTTTTCCTTTGACGTCCTGATGATCTCAACAAAAGGCACGCCGCGAACGACCATCTTCTCCACGTCCTTGACCCTCGGCGCCACCTCCGCTCCCCATTTATCCATTTCGTTCCAGGCGCTCTTCTGCATGTCTTCCACCAGGTCGGCAGCGGACAGTGAAGAAGGAATATACCACTCGGCGACACTGATGTCCTGGATCACATACAGCAAGATGAGCTTTGCCTGGTAATCCTTGGCCAGCGAAATGGCGTGGTCCATTGCCGCCCGTGCGCCATTCGAGAAATCGGTCGGGAACAAAATCGTTTTGATCTGCATAGAGGCCTCCTGGTATTGGTCAATACAACTTAAGTGTAGCGCCGGAGCGACACCGTGTCAATCGAAAGGCGCAGGTTATCCCTATCAAACAGGTCTAAAGCCATGTGAAGAATAAGGGAGAAGTTCCGCAATTCTGAATATACAAGTTCAGAATATTCACTTGACTGACCCGGCGCACTCTCCTACAATACACCGAGTTCTTTCTCTCCATCATAGCGACAGGGGGGAAGGCCAAGGGGTCGACCATGGAAGTGGCACCGATAGACAAGCTCCGCCTGCGGTTTCCGGACGAACTGGAACGGGATTTTCGAGAGGACTATTTTAAAAAATCCCTCAACCAGCTTCGGTTCGGGATTGTCCTGGGCGCGCTGATCTATGCGCTGTTCGGCATCCTCGATGCCTGGATCACGCCCGAGGTCAAGTATAAAGCCTGGTTCATCCGGTATGCCGTCATCCTGCCCGCCTGCATCGCCGTACTCCTGTTTTCCCTCTCTCCCCATTTCAAAAAGTACATGCAACAGACGGTTTTCCTTCTCGTCCTGGTAGCGGGCGCCGGGATTATCGCGCTGATCAGCATCGTGAGTTCGCCGCTGCACTATCTGCACTTTGCGGGGCTGCTGCTCGTCATCATGTATTCCCACACGTTCAGCAAGCTGCGGTTCTACTACACGACGATTGCATGCTGGACCATTGTCGGCATTTACGAGGTCTGCGCCATCTGGATCATTCACACGCCGCTCCAGGACCTCCTGACCGATAACTTCTTCTATGTGGCCGCGAACCTCATCGGCATGTTTTCGAGCTATCAGCGCGAGCTGTACGCACGGAAAGATTTTTTCCAGAACAGAACCATGCAGGTCCTGGAAAAAGAACGGCACCTTGTCGAAAAAGCACAGATGCACGCCACGGTGGAAAAAGCCATCAAGTCGCTGCGCGAGAGCGAGGAAAAGTTCCGCACCCTGGCGGAGACTGCCGCGATGGCGATCTTCATCCACCAGGGCGGAAACTTTTTGTACGCAAACCGGGCAGCAGAAGTGATCGGCGGCTATAAGGTGGACGAGTATCTTACCATGCATTTTATGAGTCTCGTGCATCCCGATTACGTCGAACTGGTAAAGACGCGGGCGCAGGAGCGGTTGAAGGGCGACAGCGACGTGCCCACGCAGTATGAATTCAAGCTGGTGCGGAAGAACCGCGAGGAACGGTGGGTCCTCATGACCGGCGGGATCACGGAATATGAGGGGAAGCCGGCGGTCATCGGA
>JAJYKN010000133.1 GCA_021788515.1 Nitrospirota bacterium
GACCATGACCCGTAGATTCGCTTTCACACTCTCCTTTACCGTCCAATCGATGGTGACATTTTTATGTACCGTATCCACGAGCTCCCGAGCAATGGTCCTCAGGGTCTCGTCCCCGAGGACCTTTACGGCGCTGTCATTGGTCTCGAGCGCATCGTAGAATGCCACTTCATCATCGGTAAGGTTGAGCTTTTCACCGCGGCGGCTTGCCTCTCGCATATCTTTCGCAAGGGCGATCAGCTCCTCTATGACCTGCGCGCTTTCGATGGCCCTGTTCTGGTACGCACGTATGGAGCGCTCGAGCATCTCGGCAAATGAGCGCGACTGCACGAGGTTTTTGAGCGAGCGCGCCTTGATCTCGTCATTCAGAAGCTTACGGAGAAGCTCGACGGCAAGGTTTCTCTGGGGCATACCTCGCACCTCGTCCAGAAAGCTATCGGATAAAATGGATATGTCCGGCTTCTTGAGTCCTGCCGCTGCAAATATATCGATTACACCGTCTGACGCCACTGCACCGGAAACAAGCTGCCTGATAGCGTGTTCCATGTCCTGTTGTGCTTTTGGATTCGGTATACCTGTCTTGGTAAGCGCCGATCTGATTGCCTGAAAGAAAGATAAGTCGTCCCTTATTTTAAGGGCCCTGCTTTGTGGCACCGAAAGGGCAAACGCCTGTGAAAGCTCCGTTACGGCCTTGAGCAGTCTTGATTTTCCGTCTTCCTGCTTCAGGATATGCTCCTGTGCCGCGGGCAGCAGCCTGATGCGCTGTGCCGGCGTGCCGGACGTCCAGAGTGACCATACAAAGCCGTGAAAGAGGTTACAGCACACCTCGTATTTTTCCAGCATCACGGCAACCGCTTCTTCCTGATCGATGGCCGTCCTTCCCGTGCCTCCGCTTTCAGTATACGTTGCGAGTGCCCTGCGGAGGTAATCTGCAAGTCCCAGATAATCCACGACCAGCCCTCCGGGCTTGTCCCTGAAAACCCGGTTGACCCGTGCGATGGCCTGCATAAGGGTATGCCCCCGCATGGGCTTGTCCATATACATGGTGTGCAGGTGTGGCACATCGAATCCCGTCAGCCACATGTCCCGGACTATGGCCAGGGTAAAGGGGTGATCCACCTTTTTGAATTTGTTCGCCATGGCTTCGCGACGCGGCTTGGTCCTGATGTGCTGCTGCCAATCAAGAGGATCGGACGCTGAGCCGGTCATGATGATCTTTAAAAACCCTTTATCGTCGTCATCGGCGTGCCATCCGGGGCGCAGTTTGATAATGGCGTTATAAAGCTCGACGCATATCCTGCGGCTCATGCACACGATCATGCCTTTCCCGTTCATGGTTTCGAGGCGGCTTTCAAAATGGTTGACTATGTCCCGTGCTATAAGACCGATCCGCTTGTCCGTGCCGACCACGGACTCGAGCTGCGCCCATTTTGTTTTCAGCTTCTCTTTATATGATGCTTCTTCTTTTTCCGTAATTTCTTCAAAATCCCTGTCAAGGTGCGGCTTTTCGGACTCCTTCAATTCGAGCCTCGCAAGCCTGCTTTCGTAGTAGATGGGCACGGTCGAGCCGTCCTGCACGGCCCGCTGGATATCATAGATGCTGATGTAATCGCCGAAAACGTGCCGTGTGTCCTTGTCGCTTAATTCTAACGGTGTTCCCGTAAAGCCTATAAACGAGGCGTTCGGCAGTGCGTCCCGCATGTGCCGTGCAAATCCGTCTATGAAATCATACTGGCTCCTGTGCGCCTCATCCGCAATAACTACGATATTGTGCCTGTCGGAAAGCAGGGGAAAGCTGTCCCCTTTTTGTTCCGGTAAAAACTTCTGAATGGTGGTGAATACAATACCTCCCGATGCGACTTTCAGAAGCTCACGCAATTTCGCGCGGCTTTCGACCTGCACGGGCTTTTGCCGCAGGAGCTCGTGGCATCTGGAGAATGTTCCGAAAAGCTGGCCATCAAGGTCGATCCTATCCGTGATCACCACAAGGGTCGGATTTTCCATTGCCGGCTCGAGGATAATCCTGCCTGCATAAAACGCCATGGTCAGACTTTTCCCGGAGCCCTGCGTGTGCCAGACGACGCCTATCTTATGATCGCCCTGAACGCCGTTGCCTGCCTTTGTCCTGTAAAGCCCCTGTTCATCTTCCCTGCCTTCATGAATGTGCAGCGGTATGATATTTTCATAGGACGCCCTGACGGTTTCCTGAACAGCGAGATTAACGGCGCTGAATTGATGATAACCTGCCAGCTTCTTCCTCGTCCCGCCGGGCTCGTCTTCAAAAACGATGAAATACCTGAGGAAACGGAGAAACCTGTTTTGCTCAAACATGCCTTTTATCAGCACTTCCAGTTGAAGCATCGAATCAGGGGCAAGGTCCTGTCCTCCGATGGTCCGCCATGGTAAGAACCACTCGTGGTCCGCTGTCAGGGAGCCGAAACGTGCCTGAAGTCCGTCCGAGACGACCAGCACCTCATTGAAGATGAATAACGAAGGAACCTGCTTTTTATAGGTCTGGAGTTGACTGAATGCGGTCCAGATGGTTGCGTTCTCATCGGCGGGGTTCTTGAGCTCGATTACCACCAGTGGCAGCCCATTGAGAAAGAGCACAATGTCCGGACGGCGGTTGTTCTGACCTTCGATTACCGTGAATTGGTTGACGACCAGCCAATCGTTGTTGTCACGGTTATCGAAATCGATAAGCCGTACGATGTCGTGCACCACCCGGCCATCCACACGGTACTCCACGTTCACGCCGTTTAACATCATCAGATGGAAAAGATGATTGGCCTGAACAAGCGACGGTGCGTTAATGCGCAAAACCTTGCGCACGACATCTTCGATGGCTTCGGCAGGGATGCCGGGATTGATGTCTAACAGTGCAGAGCGGAGCCTGCCTTCGAGGATGACATCGCCGTAGCCCGTACGCTCCGCAAACAGCTCCCGTGCTGCTATCTCAGGACCGAATTTGACGCCGTACTCAAGCTCCTTGAACCAATCTAACGCAGCCTGCTCGACCGTGGATTCGGCAACCGCGTTCATGGGTACTTCCTTGCCTGAGTGCGCTTCTTGTACAGCCGCTCGGTAAACCCACCTTCCTGCTCAAAGGCCTTCGCCTGGGCGTCAAGCTGCCGGTCCAGCAGATAACAGCACAGATTCAGGAGCGAAAGCGCGGCATTGGCCACCAGCACCGAGGGGAACACGGACGACCACCGACCCTCACCGACCTTCACGGACTTCCCATCAGTCCTCCCCTTCTCTTGCTTTTCCGTGTCCGGACGTGTCAGTCCGTGTTCGTCTGTGTTCCCCCCGTCCGTGTTCCCTTTCTCACGCTTTTCCGTGTCCGTCCGTGTAAGTTTGTGCTCGTCAGTGATCTCCCTTTCCACCCACTCCCGCACGTCCTCCAGCGAGGAACACCGCTTTGCCTTAAAGCGGGCAAGCGCGGGATGGTCCGGCTTCCACAGCGGCAGCCCCCGCTGCCGCAGAAAATCCTCATAGTCCAGGCGGAGCTCTTCCAGACTCGCACGGGCAACATTGGTAAGCTTCAACTCCGTCTTCTTCGAAGTGCCGCTCGCCTGACTTCCCTCGGCAATATTCTGCACCCCGCTGCGAGCGGCCTGCACCATCTGGTCATAGGTGCGGCTCCGCCGCTCGATATAGAGATCGCAAAACCGCACGGTCACGTCATAAACCAACTGCGCGATCTGAAAACTCTTCAGCTTGCGATACCCGCCGTGCGGCGGGATGAGGTCGGAGGTTTGGTCATTCATGGCATGTTACGCGGCAAGCTCTTCTTTTACTTCTTCCCTCTTGCTCCATAAAACAGGTTTAACTTCATAATTTTTAAGTGCGTCCAACACTGCTACAAATGGAGCATGCTCAATATCGTTCAAAACGGCGTAAGCCTTTGAATTTGCAGGTCTGACCTCTTTTGTATCTATCCAGGAGAAAGCTACAACTTCGGCGTTATCGCGGGTAGCTCTGTTAATTACCTTCAAGATGCGTTCTGGTTGTCTTTTCGATGCAGGAATGACAAAATCAAACAAATGATCGAACCCGCTTTTACCTGTGAATTTTGTCTTAGGGGTGTAGCGTATCTCATGCAGGTCAAGCCATGCAGTAACATCTTCCAGAAATAGGCTGGCAACCACAGGTTCCGCAAGATAGAAAAGGTCATTAACTGCCAACATCGACTGGACCAGATTGTGTTTCTGCATAGCGAAATTATCCGGCGAGGCGTGTACAACCAGTGCATCCCCATCTAATTTGATTCCGAAACCGTTCAGGGTCATAGCCAGTAGCTCTTTCCGCTTTTTGCTTTCCAACTCGCACCCCGATTGTTTCAAGTCTGTGATAATGTAGCCGTCATCAGTAAGAGAAAACCCGCCGTTATCCCGTCTTACGTAGATTTGCAGGTAGTCATTGTGCCTGTCAAGATACGGAGTTGTAATCTCGACAACGTCTTTTAACTGACGTAGTTTTGTTTGATCTTTCAACCATAGTATATAATCATTAAGTAGCTTCTGAATTTCATCGATCATATAAAAAGTCCCCTTTCAATGTTTGGTGGCTTTACAATATTGCAAAAGTCCATAAAATCATTCAAGGTCTGCCATAAATCAGATAGATTATTGAATTTATCAGTAGGAACTGCCGTAGCCCATTTATCGCCGAACCCTTCACGATAAACATGCAGATGCGGCGACAGAATCTCTCCGCCATCAGGGTTTCTGTGCGGCGGACCACCGAAATCCAAACGCACAAGGATAACAACATTTCGAGAGCGGTTTTGATACGTGCCCTTCGACAGATCCAGCTTGCCACGACTTATGTCGAGCAAAAAGTTTTCTCTCTTGTTAGCAGAAACAAGCGGAATACAAATAGCACCGCCAAGCCCCGGATATTCCCATTTGGTCTCATCCACTCGATGCTTTTCCATCGCGATGAGTGTATCTGCTTCAGATTGGGTAAGATTTATTTCTGCCATTTATTGCTCCTTCACACTATTTTTCCTTCATAAACCATTCGCTTAACCTTTTAGCTTGTAAATTCATAAAGACAATCATAAATACTTGTCATCTCGTTTATCAAAAGCCGGACGAGTACCTTCCAAAATATCAACTATAGCTTTGTTAATCGCTGGATTCTCAATGGATCCAGAAAGATAGTTCATACTATAGTTATTTTTTTTGTCCAAGTTGGCACAAATTACCTGTTCGGCATCACAAACAACAGCGAGATTTGGATTATGTGTAACGATCAATATCTGTCTTCGCTGTTTTGCCTCCTTCATGCATGGCACCAATAATTCAAAAACTGTCTGATTGTCCAGGTTTTCTTCGGGTTGATCAATTACCAGAGGAATATCGTCTTTATCTATAAGCATATAGAAAGTCAGTAGAAGTGTGCCTCGCTCTCCAGGGGAAAGTTGATGCAACTCTTTATCTGCCATTCTAAGAGCATATCG